>NZ_JBHZCN010000006.1:0-139712 GCF_042755465.1 Kitasatospora sp. NPDC059160
GGCGCCGGGGCACCTGAGCAACTGGAAGTCCGCAGTGAGCGTCCATGAGCGGCACCGCGCGGCCGGGGTGCCGGCGTCCTGGTTCTTCCTGACAGGCGGCGGCTGCACGATGAGCTGGCACGTCTCGCTGCTTGCCGTCGATAACCCAGTGCTGCTCTACGACTGCGACGGCTGGGTCCCCGAGTGGGGCGAGAGCCCGCACGACGGCCTGTCCTACGCGACCTCGTCGTTGCGGAAGTGGCTCTGGACCTGGGCCGAAGGCGGCGATGTCTGGCGCGAGGTTCTGGACCGCTGACTGCTCGCCTCCGTTCCAGTGAGGTACCGAGGTCCTCGTCTCGGCCGCACCGAACCCGAGATCGATCGAAGGAATAGTGCATGGTCGGAATAACCCCCTCCCGCCAGTAGTACTCAACCTGCGCCGCGGCTGCCGCACCCACGATGAGGAGACAGGTGAACTGCAGGTCAACGGCTACCGCGGCAAGGGCTTCGACCGTGCACCGGACAGCCCGGACCTCACGGAGCCCCTGAGACCGTGGGTCGTGGTGGACGTCGTTCACGCGGCCATCGCACTTGCCGAGAGCCTGCACGAGCTCCCCCTGCTCTTCCCGTCCAGCCTCGTCTCCGCCCACCACGAGCGTCCGTCCAGCGCCAACGCCCGCAAGGGCACGACCATGAACGACGACATCCAGGACCTGATCTCCTGGATCAATTCCGGCTTCCGGCGAGCGGACGGTGCCGACGCCATCCCGGCCGACCCCGCCGGCCGCATCTACGCAACCCGCTTCCGCCGGACCCTGGCCCGGTTCATCGTCCGCAGACCACGAGGGCTGATCGCGGCCGCGCTGCAGTACGGACACGTGGATACGAAAGTAACGCTCAGCTATGCCGGCAACGAGGACCCCGCGTGGCTCCAGGACATCGCTGTGGAGAAACTCGAATTGATCATCGACCAGATCGAGGAGGACTCACGCCGCCTTGAGTCCGGTGAGCACGTCAGTGGGCCCTCCGCCCAGGAATACCGTGACCGCGTCGCACAATCCGCTCCCTTCGCCGGACGTGCCGTGGCGGGGGTACGCAACGCCGAGCGGCTCCTCGAACAAGCCGACCCGGCTGTTCACCACGGCCAGGGCATGACGTGTGTGTGGCGGGCCGCGACGGCTGCCTGCCGCAAGGCGAAGCTCGCCCTGGGGCTGCCCGGCGCTGACGCCCCAGATGAAGCCGACTGCCGATCAACGTGCGTGAATCTCGCGTACACCGACCGCGACATCACCGAGCTGCAACAGGAACTCGTCCAGCTGCAAGCAGACGCCGCGGACCCACTGGCGCCCCAGCCGCGTCGGGACCGGGCGGCCGCCCAGGCCGCTCAGCATCTGACCATCATCGAGCGCCACCGCGACAGTGCGACGGAAGACGGAAGGGGCATCGCATGACGAATCGACGCGTTCGAGACCGGGAAGCCGAGCGGGCAGCGTTGCGGAGTGCCGCAAACCGTCTCCTTGCCGGCACCCCACTGCGGTCGGAAACCGGGAGGCTCACGGCCACCGAGCTGCTGCGCGAGTCCAACCTGAGACGAGACGTCGCCTACGGCGACCACAGAGACCTCATCGAGGAGTTCCAAGCCCGCGTCAAAGCTCAGAACGCCACCCCGGCCGCCATGCAAGAACTCGCCGACCGGTACGGCGAGGTGAAAGAGAAGCTGGCTGCCGTCACGAAAAAGCTCGCAAACGAGCACGCCGTCAGCGCCGCGTTGCGCCGGATCGTCGCCGAGCTCGACTTGGAGCTCGCGCACGCCCGGGAGCAACTTGAACAGTCAGGGACCATCACCCGCCTTCCCGCCGCACGTCGGCGGAACCGGTCCGGATGAGGCCCGCCCCGGGAGGGCTGGCACGTGTTCCGGCCTCGGGGAACATCGGTACAGCGGGGTCGCCGCAGCCAAGGTGGTATGACCGGCCAACGCCCTCCACCACAAGCCCATGGTGGCTTCGCCGTAGCGGTGCGTCGGGTCCGGAAGGCGGCGCGCGGCGGGGCTGTCCTACTCGGCCGGCAGACGGAGCATCGGTTCGAAGGCCGCGTCCTCCTCGCCCTCGACCGAAGGGAGGAAGTCGTCCGGGACGGTGCGGGCGGCCGTGGTGAGGAGGCGGGCCAGGACCTCGGCCTCGGTGGCCGGGGGGAGGCGGAGGGCGGCGAGGAGGCGGTCGCGGACCTCGGGGTGGTCCGGGTTGTCCTCAAGGTAGTCGGCGTTGAGCGCGGGGGGACGGAAGCCGGCCAGGGCGTCGTGCCAGGAGGGGAGGACGATGGCCAGGGTCAGGGCCTCGGCGAGGGACTCCGCGATGAGGGAAGCCTGGCCCTCGGAGTCGGTGTAGAGGACGGGGCGGACGCGGTCGGAGCCAACCGGGCCGCAGAGGTAGTGGGTGCCTCCCGCGTTGCAGCCGGCCACGGGCTCCACCGGGAGACCGGCCGGCAGGGCGATCGACTCGATGGGGTCGGTCCGCGTGAGGTCGAACTCGCCGTCGCCAGCGAGGTACGCCTCGATTTCGGGCTCGGCGGCGATCCGGCGGAGCAGGGCCTCGTCGGAGAGGGCGGCCGGGTTGAGGCCGCGGGCGGCTTCAGGGGTCAGGGGGTGGCCTGCGAGGACGTGGCGGACGGTGTCGAGGGGGACGGGCCGCCCGTAGTCCTCCTCGAAGTGCGCCTGGACGGCCTCGGGGGAGCGATCGGTGAGGAGGCGGAAGAGGTGCCCGGAGCCGTCCGGGTCCGGGTTGCCCGAGGGGAACTCGATGCCCGAGCCGGTGCGCCAGGCGCTGCCGCCGGTCTCCCACCACAGGCAGGCGGTGACCCGCGGGGCGCCGAGGCCCTCGTCGACGAAAGCCGGGTCGTCCAAGAGCGGGCGCAGCGCGGCGGGCACCTCGTCGATGACACCGGGCCAGACCTCTTCGTCATCCGTGCCGTACGGGCTCATCTCCGACTCGTGGTCGAAGCCCCGGACGAGCACACCGGCCGGGGTGAAGAGGACGGAGAAGTCGTCACCCGAGCCGTTGTCCATCACGGCCGCCTCCGTCCCAGGCCCCCAGGTGCTGGAGAAGGAGTAGCGGGAGAACCGCGGGTCGCGGCAGATCGCCTGGTCCAGCACGGCCAGCGCGCGCAGGTGCGCGCGGAGCTCGGCGGGGTCCGGGAGGAGGGCGGCGGTCGTGTGCACGGTGTCCATGGGCTCATGTAAGCAGCCGGCACTGACATCCAGGGCGGCGGTTCGGTCACACCCGCTCTCTCACTCAGGGAACGAAAAGCCCAGCTCACGCAGGCGGGGCAAGCACCCTGCGAGGCATTGCTCCACAGACGCGGCATCGGTTCGCACAAGGACGTTCTCGCGCAACGGCGCTCCACTGGCGACGAAGGTCCAAGGCTTGCCCCTCTCTGTCATCCGCTCGGCGTCGGCCTTGAACAGCACCGTTACGCCCTGTTCAGCCAGTGCTTCCATAATCGCGACGACGTCCACCGGCACTCTCCTCTCCCGAGGCGCTTCGAACGCGCCATCGGACGAACATACTCACTCCAGGCCGGACCCTGGACGCCGCCCGCATGACCCAAAGTGACCGATCGGGGCGCTCTGAGCTGGAATACACGACACCTCAACATGCGAGCTCACCAGTCCCGAGGCCGTGTTCCAAGCAAGCCGACACCTCGTTGCCCGACAAGGCACTTGCCTAATGAACGCCGGGGACCACCCAGTGGGCGGGCCACGGGATGTCCGGCCGGTCGTCGCGCAGTTGGAGCAGGACCTCCTGCCGGCCGGTGGTGATGTAGACGTCCACGCTGACGAAATCGTTGTCGGTGCTCAAAGCGCCCTCCGTGTCGACGGTGCCCCGCGGTCCGCGCCGTGCCGTGCCGTGCCGTGCCGCGGCGCCGGACTCCCGGGCTGCTTGCGGCGTACCCGCGGTGTGCCCGCACCGCACCCGGGCAGCGCACCCGCCGCCCCTCACCCGGTCGGCCGATGGCAGCCCGTCCGGCGCACGCCCCCCGTCCGGAGACTCCGACGGGCGTCGCCGTACGCGGGCCCCTAGGGTCTGTGGTGCGCCGACGGTGCCGGGCACCGGGGCGCACGCCTCCCCGATGCACGCTTCCCCGACGCACCAGGCGTACGCCGTCCTGCCACGCGCCGGTGCACCCGGCAGTACCGCCCGGCCAACCCGAGAGGTGGACCGCCCCATGCACTCCGTCGTCCGCGGCGCCGGCGCGCTCGGCCTGGCCGCGCTGCTGCTCGCGCCCGTCTCCGGTTGCCAGGGCGGCGGCCCGTCCGCCGCCGAGCCCGCGCCCACCTCCCCGGTCGCCGGCGCGAGCAGCGGCGGCCCGGCCGCCCAGCGGCTGGACTGGCGGGCCTGCCCGGCCCCGAGTGCCGCGCAGGGCGGCGGCACCGCGCCCGCGAGCGACTGGGAGTGCGCCACCCTCAAGGCCCCGCTGGACCACGCCAAACCCGACGGCGGCACCATCGACCTGGCGCTGATCCGCACCAAGGCCAAGGACGAGCAGCACCGGCTCGGCTCGCTGCTGTTCAACTTCGGCGGCCCCGGCGCCTCCGGGGTGGCCACCCTGCCCGCCCTGGCCGCCGCCTACGCCTCCCTCAACACCCGCTACGACCTGGTGAGTTTCGACCCGCGCGGGGTCGGCGACAGCGCCGGGGTGAAGTGCCTGGACGACCGGGCGGCGGACGTCAACGCCGCGGTCGACAGCACCCCGGAGACCCCCGCCGAGGTCAAGGCCCTGGACGACAGCAACGCCCAGTTCGCCGCCGCCTGCGAGCACAACTCCGGCCCGGTGCTGCCCTACGTGGACACCGAGAGCGCGGCCCGGGACCTCGACCTGATGCGCCAGGTGCTCGGCGACCAGAAGCTCTCCTACTTCGGCATCAGCTACGGCACCCAGCTCGGCGGCGTCTACGCCCACCTGTTCCCCCAGGAGGTCGGCCGGGTCGTGCTGGACTCGGTGGTCGACCCGACGAAGGACCCGGAGCAGAGCGCGCTCGGCCAGGCCCAGGGCTTCCAACTCGCCCTCGACGACTTCATGAAGGCCTGCGCCACCCAGGACGCGGCCGCCTGCCCGACCGGTGGCGGCGGCGCCGAGGGCACCGCGCGGATCACCGACCTGCTGCAGAAGCTCGCCGGGTCGCCGCTGCCCACCAGCAGCGGACGGAAGCTGACCGAGGGCCTGGCCGTCACCGGCATCGCCGGCGCGCTGTACAGCCGGCAGACCTGGCCCGCGCTGGCCTCCGGGCTCACCGAGGCGATGCAGGCGGGCACCGGCGACACCCTGCTCCAGCTCGCCGACTCGCTGAACGGACGCGACCCGCAGGGCCACTACAACAACCTCAACGCGGCCAACCGGGCGATCAGTTGCGTCGACGCCCGGCAGCGCTACTCCGACCAGGACGTGGAGCAGCAACTGCCGCAGTTCCGCGCTGCCTCCCCGGTCTTCGGCGCCTTCACCGCCTGGGGCCTGACCGGCTGCACCGGCTGGCCCGTCCCGGGCAAGGCCGACCACCCGGAGGTCGCCGCCCCCGGCGCCGCCCCGATCCTGGTGGTCGGCACCACCGGGGACCCGGCCACCCCGGTCGAGGGCGCCCGGACCATGGCCCAGCAGCTGGGCGCGGGCGTCGGCGTCACCGTCACGCTCAACGGCGAGGGCCACGGCGGCTACAACACCGGAAACCCGTGCTTGAAGAAGACTGTCGACGCCTACCTGCTGGACGGTACGGTGCCTGCGGACGGGACGACCTGCAGCTGAAGTGGCCCACTGCGGCAGTATTCGATTGGCCCTGCGGAATGGTCCAATCGGCCCCTAAGATCATCCGTGTGAACACGCAAGCGAACGAGAACGCCGCCACCGCCGTCCCCAAGGTCGACTTCTACTTCGACCCCGTCTGCCCCTTCGCCTGGATCACCTCGCGCTGGATCCTGGAGGTCGCCCGCCAGCGTGAACTCGACCTCACCTTCCGGGTGATGAGCCTGTCCGTGCTCAACGAGGGCCGCACCGACCTGCCGGAGCGCTACCAGCGCCTGATGACCACCGGCTGGGGCCCGGTCCGGGTCTGCATCGCCGCCGCCGAACAGCACGGCGAGCACGTGCTGCGCGACCTGTACACCGAGCTCGGCACCCGCTTCCACGACCAGGACCGGGAGGCCGACGACACCGTCATCCGCGAGGCCCTGGTCGCCGCCGGACTGCCCGAGGAGCTCGCCGAGGCGGCCAACAGCACCGCGTACGACATCGCGCTGCGCAAGAGCCACCACGAGGGCATGGACCCGGTCGGCGAGGAGGTCGGCACCCCGACCATCCACGTGGACGGCACGGCCTTCTTCGGCCCGGTGCTGAGCGCGATCCCGCGCGGCGAGGACGCGCTGCGGGTCTTCGAGGGCGTCCGGCTGCTGGCCGGCTACCCGAAGTTCTTCGAGCTCAAGCGGACCCGGACCGGGTCGCTCGACTTCTCCTGACCGGCGCTCTCTCCTGACCGGCGCCTTCCGATGACCGGCGATCGCCGCCCCGCCACCGCCACGGGGCACGCTTCGGGACGGGGGTGGGCGGCGTGACCACGGATCCGCGCGGGCCGTTCGAGTCGGGTCGGCCGAGCAGGCAGGTCGAACAGGTCGAACAGGTCGGGCCGGTTGAGCCGGGCGAATTGGTCGAGCCGGGTGAACTGGTCGGGCCGGGCGAACTGGTCGAGCGGGTCGACGAGCACGACCGGGTGCTCGGCGTGGTCGAACGCGGCGAGGCGATCCGCCGCGGCTGGCTGCACCGGGTCGCCACCACCGTCTGCCGCGATCCGTCCGGCCGGGTGCTGGTGCACCGCCGCCCGGACGGCGCCAGCCGCTTCGGCGGGTGCCACGACGTGATGCTGGGCGGCGCACTGCGGGTGGGGGAGTCGTACGCCGCCGGGGCGCGGCGGGAGCTGGCGGAGGAGCTCGGGGTGAGCGTGCCGGTGCGCCACCGGTTCACCTTCCTCTGCCGGGGCGCGATCGCCCCGTACTGGCTGGGCGTGCACGAGGCCGTGCTGCCGCCGGACCTGATCGACCCCGACGCGGTCGATCCGGCCGCGGTCGCCCGGTACGGCTGGCTGACCCTGCCCGAGCTGGCCGGCGCCGTACGGCGGTGGCCGTTCGTGCCGGACGGGCAGGTGGCGTTCCGCCGGTACCTGCTCGGGCTCCCGTCCGGGGCCGGAGGGGTCGACCATGGAGGGGTGGGCGCCTAGCCGGGGCCCGGCTGAGGCCCGGCGGCGCCCGAGAGGCGGTGAGCGTGGATGATCGTCCGAACGCGCCCGGGTGCCGCCCGCCACGCCGCGACCCCGCCCGGCGGCGGCAAGGGCCCGGGCCCCGGCGGCTGGGGCGGCCCGGGCCGAGGCCCCGGCCCCGGCCGCGGACCGGGGCAGGGCCCCGGCGGCACCCCGCCCAAGCCGCCCCCGCCCGCGCTGCGGCGCTGGCTGCTGCCGGTCGCCGTGCTGCTGACCCTGCTGCTCCTGGTGCTGCTGGCCAAGCCCGCCCCGACCGGCCCCCGCTACGGCTACACCGACCTGCTCAACCGGGTCGACGCCGGCCAGGTGCAGACCGTGGACGTCAGCGACACCGGCGGCGTGTCCGGCACCCTCAAGGACGGCACCCGGTTCACCAGCCAGATCCCGACCGCCCTGGACACCTCCCAGCTCGGCAAGGCGCTCTCCGACCAGCACGTGAACGTCACCGGCAGCCGGTCGGGCGGCAGCTCGATCTGGTCGACCCTGCTGCTGTTCCTGCCGCTGCTGCTCTTCGGCGGGCTGTTCCTCTGGTCCGGCCGGCTGGCCGCGCGGTCGCTCGGCGGCGGGCTCAGCGCCATCGGCCGCTCCCGGGCGAAGATCATCGAGGCCGAGCGGCCCGCCACCGGCTTCGCCGACGTCGCCGGGTACGAGGGGGTGAAGCAGGAGGTCAGCGAGGTGGTCGACTACCTGCGCAGCCCGGAGCGCTACGCCGCCGCCGGGGCCAAGGGGCCGCGCGGAGTGATCATGGTCGGCCCGCCGGGCACCGGCAAGACGCTGCTCGCCCGGGCGGTCGCCGGCGAGGCCTCGGTGCCCTTCCTGTCCGTCACCGGCTCCGGTTTCGTCGAGATGTTCGTCGGCGTCGGCGCCTCCCGGGTCCGCGACCTGTTCGACGAGGCCCGCAAGCGCGCACCGTCCATCGTCTTCATCGACGAGATCGACGCCGTCGGCGGGCGCCGCGCGGGCGGCACCCGGATCGGCGGCAACGACGAACGCGAGCAGACCCTCAACCAGCTGCTCTCCGAGATGGACGGCTTCGACCAGAGCACCGGCATCGTCGTCATCGCCGCCACCAACCGGCCGGACGCCCTCGACCCCGCCCTGCTGCGCCCCGGCCGCTTCGACCGGCAGGTCGTCGTGCCGCTGCCCAACCAGGCCGAGCGGGCGGCCATCCTCGCCGTGCACACCCGCGGCAAGACCCTCGCCCCGGACACCGACCTGGACCGGATCGCCCGTGGCACCCCCGGCTTCTCCGGAGCCGACCTCGCCAACCTGGTCAACGAGGCCGCCATCAACGCCGTGCGCGCCGACCGGTCCACCCTCACCGCCGCGGACCTCGACGACGCCCGCGACCGGGTGCTGCTGGGCCGCCGGGAGTCCTCCAACGCGCTGCTGCCCGAGGAGCGGCACTCCGTCGCCGTCCACGAGTCCGGGCACGCGCTGATGGCCGCGCTGTGCGAGCACGCCGACCCGGTCGCCAAGGTGACCATCCTCCCGGCCGGGGTCGCCCTCGGCGCCACCGAGCAACTCCCCGAGGCGGAACGGCACCTGTACAGCGAGAGCTACCTGAACGACCTGCTCGCCGTGCAGCTCGGCGGGCGCGCCGCCGAACTGGTGGTCTTCGGCGAGGGCTCCACCGGCGCCGCCAACGACCTCGCCAACGCCACCTCGGTGGCCACCCGGATGGTCCGCGAGTTCGGCCTCTCCCCGGACCTCGGCCCGGTCGGCTACTCCAGCGGCTCCCCGCAGTACCTCGGCGAGCACCCCGACGACCTGCTGCGCCGCCCGTACTCCGAGCAGACCCAGCGCGCGGTGGACGAGGCGGTGGCCGGGCTGCTGCGCGGCGCCGAGCGGCGGGCCCTCGGGCTGCTGCGCGAACACCGGCACCACCTGGACGAGTTGGCGGCGCTGCTGGTCGCCCAGGAGACGGTGGACGGCACCCTGGTGCTCGACATCCTGCGGCACCCGGCGCCGGGGACGCCCGGGGCGGACGGGAGCGGGGGCGCAGGGACGGCACCCTGAGGCGGGGGGCGGTGCGGCCGGGGTGGATGATGGCGTGGTACCGATCCGAAGGAGCCCGACCATGACCGAAACCCTGCCCGCGGACGTCCAGCGCGAGATCGCCCTGGCCCTCGGAGTGGTGCCCGTCACCGACCCCGCGAAGGAGGCCGAGCGCCGGATCGCCTTCCTCGCCGACCAGCTGCGGGCCTCGGGCGCCCGCACCCTGGTGCTGGGGATCAGCGGCGGCGTGGACTCCACCACCACCGGGCGGCTCTGCCAGCTCGCCGTCGAGCGGCTGCGCGCCGAGGGGCACCAGGTGGCCTTCACGGCCATGCGACTGCCGTACGGCGTCCAGGCGGACGAGGCGGACGCCCAGCGGGCCCTCGACTTCATCCGGGCCGACGAGGTGCTGACGGTCGACGTCAAGCCCGCGACCGACGCCGCCTTCGACGCCCTGCTGACGGCGGGCGTCACCTTCCGCGACCACGCCCACGAGGACTTCGTGCGCGGCAACGTCAAGGCCCGCCAGCGGATGGTCGTCCAGTACGCGGCCGCGGGGGCGAGCGGCGGCCTGGTGGTCGGCACCGACCACGCGGCCGAGGCGGCCGTCGGCTTCTTCACCAAGTTCGGCGACGGCGCGGCCGACGTGATGCCGCTCTCCGGTCTGACGAAGCGTCAGGTCCGCGCGGTGGCGGCCCACTTGGGCGCGCCCGAGGAGCTGGTCGGCAAGGTCCCCACCGCAGACCTGGAGGACCTCGCCCCCGGCAAGGCCGACGAGGACGCCCTCGGCGTCGAGTACGGCGACCTGGACGACTTCCTGGAGGGCCGCCCGGTCAGCGAGCAGGTCTTCGACACCGTCCTCGGCCACTACCGCCGCACCGAGCACAAGCGCGCCCTGCCGATCACCCCGGGCCAGGCGTGACCGACCCGGACGCCCGCGCGGGGCGCGCGGCCGGGGCGGTCCTCGGCGCGGCCGTGGGCGACGCCCTCGGCGCACCGTACGAGTTCGGCCCGGCCGGCGCGCTGAGCGCCCGCTTCCCGCTCGGTGGTGCGGAGCTGGTCGCGGGCGGCGGCTGGGACCTCGGCGAGGCCACCGACGACACCCAGATGGCTGTCCTGGTCGCCGAATCCCTGCTCGAACGGGGTGGGTTGGACCTCCCGGACATCTTCGACCGGTTCCGCCGCTGGGCCGCCGCCGAGCCCAAGGACATCGGCATCCAGACCGAGTCCGTCCTCACCAACGGCTACGCCTGGGACCTCGCGGCCGCCGTCCACTTCAACACCACCCTGCGCGCCGCGGGCAACGGTTCGCTGATGCGGGCGGCCACCTCCGCCGTCGCCTTCGCCGGCGCCGGGCGGGAGGCCACCATGGCCGCCGCCCGGCGGATCGCCGCGCTCACCCACGGCGACCGGGCCGCCTGGGAGGGCACCGCGGTCTTCCACGAGCTGGTCCGGCTCGCCCTCGACGGCACCGACCCGCTCGCCGAACTCCCCACCGTGCTGGCCGCCGTGGACCCGGACGACCGTGAGCGCTACGCCACCGTCCTGGCCCCGGACTGGCACCCCGACCGGGCCGCCGAGCCCAACGGCGCGGTCTGGCCCTGCCTCGGCTCGGCCGTCTGGGCCCTGCGCACCACCGACGGCTTCGAGGCGGCCGTCCACGCCGCCGTCGACCTCGGCGGCGACACCGACACCGTCGCGGCCGTCACCGGCGGCCTGGCCGGGGCCCGCTACGGGCTCGCGGCCATCCCGACCCGCTGGACCGAGCCGCTGCACGTGCCCCTGCCGGGCTCCGGCGGCCGGGTGCTGCGGGCGCCCGATCTGATCGCGATGGCGGCGCGGCTGGCGGGCTGAGCCTCGGGGTGCGGGGCGGCTGCGGTGGTCGGCCGGGGTGGCGAACAGGGCTGCCTCCGGCCCCCCTTGATCGTTCCGGCGTGCGGCTCGCTACCGTACGTCGTGGAACGGTTCGACGTCGAAGGGGGAGACGGCATGGCTGACATGACGGTGCGTCCGGTGGCCCGGGTGGTGGGTGGCCGGGAGGACGTGCGGGACGACGGGTGGGGCGGTGTCGCGGCGGTGATCCGGCTGGACGCCGGGCAGTTCACCGAGGAGGCGCTGTACGGGCTGGCGGACTTCTCGCACCTGGAGGTGGTCTACCGCTTCGACCGGGTCCCGGAGGGAGAGGTCGAGACCGGCGCCCGGCACCCGCGCGGCAACACCGACTGGCCGTTGGTGGGGATCTTCGCCCAGCGCGGGAAGAACCGGCCCAACCGGCTCGGGGTCTCGCGCTGCGAGCTGGTCCGGGTGGACGGACTGGACCTGCACGTCACCGGCCTGGACGCGGTGGCGGGCACGCCGGTGCTCGACATCAAGCCGTACCTGGCCGAGTTCGGCCCGCGCGGTGGGCTCCGGCAGCCCGCGTGGTCGACCGAGCTGATGCGCGCCTACTACGACGGCGAGGTCTGAGCGGTGACGGAGCAGCGGCTCGCGGTGGTGTCCGGCGGCGGGACGGGGATCGGGCGGGCGATCGCCGCCCGGCTGGCCGGGGACGGGTGCCGGGTGGTGGTCCTGGGGCGTCGGGCGGCCGTGCTGGAGGAGGCCCGGGCGGAGATCGAGCGCACCGCCGGGCCGGGGGCCGTGGTGCCGCTGGCGGGTGACCTGGCGGATCCGGCGGCGGTCGAGCGGGTGGCCGCCCGGATCGCCGAACTCGGTCCGGTGGACGTGCTGGTGAACAACGCGGGTGCGATCATCACTCCGCCCGAGGACGACGGCCTGGCCGCGCTGGCCGCCTCCTGGCGGCGGGACCTGGACACCAATCTGCTGACCTCCGTGCTGCTGACCACCGCGCTCCAGGGGGTGCTGCGCCGGCCCGGCGGCCGCCTGGTGGTGATCAGTTCGGCGGCCGCCCAGCGCGGTGGGGCGGGCCCGCACTCGGCGGGCTCGTACGCGGCCGCGAAGGCGGCGCTGCACGGCTGGGCGTTCGGCCTGGCCCGGCAGTTGGGGCCGGACGGGATCACGGTGAACGTGCTGGCCCCGGGCTACGTGGCGGACACCGAGATCTTCGGCGTGGACCGGGACGAGGAGTTCCACGCCCGGAAGGTCGCCGACACCCTGGTCGGCCGGGCCGGCACGCCCGAGGACGTGGCCGAGGCGGTGGCCTACATCGCCTCGCCGGCGGCCGGTTACCTCACCGGGCAGGTGATCGGGCTGAACGGGGGCGCGGTGCTGGGTCGATGAGCGGCTCCGCCGGGCGGACGAGCCGTTCATCGGACGTCTACCGCCGCTGCCTACGGTGAGTGCTCGTACGAACCGGGCCCGACCACAGGAGTCTCCGCTGTCCAGGATCATCACCACCGCCCTGCCCGCGCACGGGCACGTCAGCCCGCTGCTGGCCATCTCCGCCGACCTCGCCGCGCGCGGCCACGAGGTGGTCTTCCTGGGCGGCTCGCGCTTCGCGGAGGCGGCCGGGCGGGCCGGGGTGCGCTTCGCCGCGCTGCCCGCCGAGGCCGACTGGGACGACCGCGACCTCGACGGCTCCTTCCCGGGTCGGGCGGAGCTGGCGCCCGGCCCGGAGCGGATCGCCTTCGACGTGCGGCACGTCTTCCTGGACCCGGTGCCCCACCAGTACCGGGCCCTGCTCGCGCTGTTGGCGCAGTTCCCGGCCGACGCCGTCGTCGCGGACGCCTTCGTCCAGGGCGTGCTGCCGCTGGCGCTCGCCCGTCCGAGGGCGCAGCGCCCGGCGCTGATCGGGGTCGGGACCACCCCGGCGATGCTGCCGAGCGCGGACACCGCGCCGTTCGGGCTGGCGCTGCCGCCGCTGCCGGGGGAGGAGGGCCGGATCCGCAACCGCTCCCTGCGGGAGGAGGTGGACCGGCGCGGCGAGCCCTTGCAGCGGTACGCGGAGAAGGTGTTCGCGGAGGCGGGCGTCCAGCTGCCGGAGGGGCCGCGCGGGCTGGCCCAGGTGACGGTGCCGGAC
The DNA here is from genome assembly GCF_042755465.1 of Kitasatospora sp. NPDC059160. Taxonomy (NCBI): domain Bacteria; kingdom Bacillati; phylum Actinomycetota; class Actinomycetes; order Kitasatosporales; family Streptomycetaceae; genus Kitasatospora; species Kitasatospora sp. NPDC059160. The sequence goes on from NZ_JBHZCN010000006.1 coordinate 13,248, forward strand.
GCGTACCTCCAGCTGACCGTGCCGGGCTTCGAGTACCCGCGCTCCGACGCGCCCGCCTCGTACCGGCTGATCGGCGCGCTGCCGGGCAACGTCGGCGAGGAGCAGCCGCTGCCCGGGTGGTGGGCGGAGCTGACCGGTGAGCGGCCGGTCGTGGTGGTGACCCAGGGGACGCTGGCCAACGACGACCTGGGCGAGCTGGTCGTCCCGACGGTCCGCGCGCTGGCGGACCGGGACGTGCTGGTGGTGGCCGCCACCGTCCGCCCGGACGGGCCGGCGGAGCTGGCCGAACTGCTGGGCGGCCGGCTGCCGGAGAACGTCCGGGCCGCCGGGTACGTGCCGTTCGACCGGCTGCTGCCGCACACCGACGTGCTGGTGAGCAACGGCGGCTACGGCGGGGTGCAGACCGCGCTGCGGTACGGGGTGCCGGTGGTGGTGGCCGGGGCGAGCGAGGACAAGCCGGAGGTCGCGGCCCGGGTGCAGTGGGCCGGTGTGGGGCTGGACCTGCGCACCGGCCGCCCGGCCCCGGAGGCGGTCGGCCGGGCGGTGGAGCAGGTGCTCGCCGAGGGCCGGTTCCGCGAACGGGCCCGCGCGCTGGGCGCGGAGTTCGCGGAGTACCGGCCGTTCGACACCATCGCCGAGCTGGTCGACTCGCTCTGAGCCGGTCGGCTCGCGCCGGGCCGGCCGGGCCGGTCAGTCCCCGTCGGCGTCCGGCTCCGTGGTGGGCGTGGCGGCGGCCCCGCCCTTGCTGATGCCGAGCTTGGCCTCGGCCGTCGTCCAGTCGGTGGCGATCGCCTGCTGGGCGGCGGCCAGGGTGACCTGGCCCTTGCAGATCGCGGTGTGGAGGTGGGTCTCCACCGAGTCCTTGGGGTTGTTCGGACCCTTGCCCGGGACGTGGCCGGGGGAGGGCGGCTGGACCCACAGGTTGCGCGGGTCGTTGGGGTCGCCGCCGAGCTGGAGGCTGATCAGGTGGTCGTACTCGGCGTCGCCCATCGGGCCGGTGTAGCCGTAGGACTTGGCGTTCTCGGCCTTCTCCTTGCCGGTGACGTTCACCGGCGGGCGGATGGTCGAGGTGTAGCCGCCCGGCTTGCAGATGGTGTCGTTGATGGTGCCCTGGTTGACCGCGGGGCTGATCGCGCCCGGGGTGCAGTTCGGGTCGGGCAGCGGCTGCTTGTCCGCCGTGTAGCGGTAGTGGCAGCTGCCCGCCGCGGGCTGCGGCTGGGCGTCGTAGGAGCTCTTCGGTCCGGGGCCGGTCACGATCGCGGCCGGGACGGGCTGGGCGGCGTCCCCGGCGGCCGCCGGGGCGGAGCCGTGGGCGCTGCTGCTGTGGGCGGAGGCCTTGCCGCCGGAGCCGTCCTTGGCGGTGTGGCCGCCGCCGGACGAGCAGCCTGCGGCGGCGGCGAGCAGGACGGCCGCGGCTATGGCGAGGGCGCCTCGGGCGGGTGCCGGCACGGAGTTCCTCCAGGTCGTTGCGGTGGCACGGGCGGCCGGCCGACGAAGGTGCCGGGGGCCGCGCCAGCGGACACTACCGTGTGGAGGGGGCCGAAGGGGTGACGCCACGTCCGGCGCGGGAGGACGGCGGCGGGCGCGCGGAATCGTTTTCGCACTCCTGACGCGTCGACGGGCCTGCCACCGCCCGGCCCCGGTCCCGGCGACGGCACCCGGGGCCGGCGGGACCGTCAGACCGACCGCAGCGCCGTGATCCAGTCGCTGATCAGGTCCTCCAGCACGCCCAGCGGCAGGCTGCCGTGCCCGATCACCTCGTGGTGGAACTCCCGCACGTCGAAGAGCCCGCCGAGCTCGGCCCGGGCCCGCTCGCGGTGCCGGACGATCTCCCGACGCCCGATCAGGTACGCGGTGGCCTGGCCCGGCCAGGCGATGTAGCGGTCGATCTCGTTGCGGACGTTGGCCTCCGGGGTGGCCGTGTTGTCCCGCAGGTAGGCCATCGCCCGCTCCCGGGACCAGCCGTAGTGGTGCAGCCCGGTGTCCACCACCAGGCGCACCGCGCGCAGCGCGTCCATCGACAGCATGCCGAAGCGGGACAGCTCCGAGCCGTACAGGCCCATCTCGTCGGCCAGCCGCTCGGTGTACAGGCCCCAGCCCTCGACGTGCGCGGTCAGCTGGCCGTTCGGCCGCTGCCGGAACTCCGGCAGGTGGTGCAGGGTGCGGGCGAGCGCGAGCTGCAGGTGGTGGCCGGGCACGCTCTCGTGGAAGGCGATCGCCTCGTACTCGTAGCTGAACCGGCTCCCGGGGTTCAGCGTGTTGATCCAGTGGGTGCCGGGCAGTCCGCCCGGGCCCGGCGGCTGGTAGTAGGCCAGCGGCGCGGTCTCCGCCTCCAGCGGGTCGATCTCCCGGGTCACGCAGTCGGCGATCGGGTACGGGCGGAACCAGTCGGTGGAGGCGCGCCGGGCCCGGTCCAGGGCGCCGTCCACCAGGGCGACCATCTCGGCCGCGCTGGTGAAGCGCAGCGAGCGGTCCTCGCGCAGTGCGGTCAGCACCTCGTCGGTGCCGCTGATGCCGAGCACCCGGGCGCCCAGCTCGCCGAACTCCTCGCGCAGCGCCGCCACCGTCTCCAGGCCGATCCGGTGCACCTCCTCCGGGCCCAGCCCCGGCCGGGTGAAGCGGCCGACGGCGTCCGCGTAGCCCTCGTCGCCGCCGGGCACGTAGCAGACCCCGGCCTCGGCGTCCGGGCGGGCGGCCGGTGCCAGCCGCTGGGCCAGCCCGGCCCGGTAGCGGGCCACGGCCGGGCGCACGCCCTCGCGGACGATGGCCCGGGCCCGCTCGAACTCCCGGCGGCCCTGGAGCGGGCGCAGCAGCTGGTCGGCGGTCGGGTCGGCGGCCAGGTAGCCGTCCAGCTGGGTGATGGCGGCGTCCACGCCGCTGCGCAGCGGGTGGCGGCCCTCGGCGGCGGCGTCCAGGCTGCGGCGCAGGACGGCGTCGAAGTAGCCGGGCAGGCCGGCCAGCCGCTCCAGGTAGGCGTCGGTGCCCTCGTGGTCGACGGCGGTCATGGCGAGCGAGGTGAAGACCGTGTTGTGCGGGGCGACTATGGTCGCGGAGACGCTGACCTCGGCGAGTCCGTGGGTGATCCGGCCGTCGTTGTCGTCGATCAGCCGGGCGAGCACCCGGTGGGTGGTGCGGTCCTCGCCGGCCAGTCCGTCCAGCGGGACGGCGGCCAGCCGGGCGGCCAGGCCGCGGAGCACCTCGCGGTGGCGCAGGGCGGCCGCGCGGGACGGGTCGGGCACCTCGTGGGCGTAGCCCTCGGTGCCGGAGAGGGTGGCCTCGAAGGGGTCGTGGCCGTTCTCGGCGGCGAAGAACTCGTCCGCGAGGGCGGCCAGTTCGGTGTGGTGGGCGGGGACGGCTCGGTGGGACGTGTCGTTCGGCTGCTCGGTCATGGTCGCTCCCGGGTCCGGTGGGGGCAGTGCGACACGGGTTCCCTGAGGGCCCGATCGGGCCGATTATTCGGAGTCGGCCACGGCGCGGTCAATACGCACCGGGGGAGAGCAGTTCGGGCCGCCGACGGCGAACGCGCCCACCGGGGACGGCGTCTTCGGCAGGCCCGCAGGTACCGGGCGGGCAGCGGGCACAGGGCGCCAGGTGCCGGACACCGGGCATGACGGTGCCGGCGTCCGTCCTCCCTGGACGAACGCCGGCACCGGTGGAGCGAGGGGGTCCGGTGGCCGGCCCCCGGAGGGGCTCAGCTGCCCTGGGCCTCCTTGGCGGCCTTCTCGGCGGCCTCCTTCTCGTGCTTCGCCTTGATCCGGGCGGTCTCCTTGCGGACGTCCACCTGGTTGGCGCGCTCGTGCTGGAGCCACAGCGGGTTCTCGGCCTTGAGGGCGTCGACCTCGGCGGTGGTCAGCGCCTCGGTCACGCCGCCGCGGGCCAGGCCCGCGATGGAGATGCCGAGCTTGCCGGCGATCACCGGGCGCGGGTGCGGGCCGTTCTTGCGCAGCTCCTGGAGCCACTGCGGCGGCTCGGCCTGCAGCGCGCTGAGCTCCTCGCGGGAGACCACGCCCTCCTGGAAGTCGGTCGGCGCGGCCGCGAGGTAGATCCCCAGCTTCTTGGCCGCCGTGGCCGGCTTCATGGTCTGGCTGGTCTTCTGCTTGAGCGATGTCATGGAACAAGGGTAAGGGAGTGCGCGGGCGCTTCCGGTCACGGTCGGTAGCCTTGCCCTGTGACAGACATGCAGGTGAACCAGCCCTTCCGGCTCGCGTACGTCCCGGGCGTGACCCCCGGCAAATGGGCCCGGGTGTGGATCGAACGGCTTCCGGACGTCCGGCTCGACCTCGTCGCGGTGCCCTCCACCGACGGTGAGCGGATCCTGCGCGAGGGCGCGGTGGACGCCGGACTGGTCCGGCTGCCGGTCGACAAGGACGTGCTGAGCGCGATCCCGCTGTACACGGAGACCACCGTGGTGGTCTTCCCCAAGGACCACTGGCTGGCCGCCGCGGAGGAGGTCGCCCTCGACGAGCTCGCCGACGAGGTGGTGTTCCACCCGCTGGACGACACCCTCGGCTTCACGGCCGGGACCCTGCCCGGGCGCCCGGCGATCGCCCGCCCGGACACCACGGCGGACGCGGTCGAGCTGGTGGCGGCCAACGTCGGCGTGCTGCTGGTGCCCCAGTCGCTGGCCCGGCTGCACCACCGGCGGGACCTCACCTACCGGACGGTGCCGGAGGCGCCGCAGTCGCAGGTCGCGCTGTCCTGGCCGCAGGAGCGGACCACGGACCTGGTGGAGGAGTTCATCGGGATCGTCCGGGGGCGCACCGTCAACAGCTCGCGCGGCCGCGGGGCCGGACAGCCGGCCGACGCCCCGGCGGAGAGCCGGCCGAAGAAGGCGGCGGCGCCGCGGAAGCCGCAGCAGCAGAAGGCCGGCGGCCAGAAGGCGGGTGCGCAGAAGGCGGGCGGCCAGCGGACCGGCGCGCAGAAGGGCCGGGGCGGTCCGGCCGCGGCCCGGCGCGGTAAGCCGAAGCGGCGCTCCTGACCGCCGCGCGGGAGTAGCGTCGGCCCCGTTCCGGACGGCCGTTCCGGAGCGTCCTGGTGGGAGGAGCGGGGCCGTGTGGCATGACCTGGTGGTCGTCCAGATTCCGATCGTGGAGAAGGTCCTCCGGACGATCGCCGTCTACGTGCTGATCCTGGTGCTGTTCCGGCTGGCCGGGAAGCGCGGGCTGGCGGGGCTGAACACCTTCGACATGGTGGTCGTGTTCCTGCTCTCCAACGTGGTGCAGAACGCGATCATCGGCAACGACAACAGCCTGCTGGGCGGCGCGATCGGCGCCGTCACCCTGATCGCGGTGAACGCCGGGGTGACCCGCTGGCTGGCCCGCGATCCGCGGGCCGCGCGGATCCTGGAGGGGGCGCCCACCACGGTGGTCCGCGACGGCGCGCTGGTGCCCGGCGCGCTGCGCGAGCTGGCGCTGCGCCCGTCCGAGCTGGAGCACGCGATCCGGGTGCAGAACGGCGACGACGTGAGCGACGTGGCGCGGGCCCGGCTGGAGCCGGACGGGCAGTTGCTGGTCACCCTGCGGGAGGCCGAGCGGAGCGCGACCAAGGGCGACGTCGACGAGCTGCGGGAGCGGCTGGCGACGATCGAGCGGCTGCTGGCCACGCTCGCCGAGGAGCGCCGCCCGCCGCGCTGACCGCCTGCCTGCTGCCTGCCGCCTGCGGGCCGCAGGCTTCGGGCCGACGGACCCGGGCCGCCCCCGGCCCCGCCCAGGGGTGGTCAGCCGCCGGTGCGGGCGGCGGCCGGGGCGGTGGCACGGCGTCGGCCGCGGGCGGTGGCGGCGGCCAGGGCGAAGCCGAGCGCGGCGGCGAGGAGGTGGCCGACGGTGGTGAACTCGGGCAGGGGGCCCGGCCACTCCTCGTCGCCGGTGAGCGGCCAGGCGAGCACGAAGGCGGCCCAGGGCAGTCGGGCCCAGCGGGGCAGGGCGAGGGTGGCGAAGGCGAGGGCGCCCTGGGCGCCGTAGCTGATGCCGTAGTCGGAGGCCGCCCGGACGCTCTCCGGGTACCAGCCCTGGTGCAGGGCGAAGAGGATCACCAGGGCGGTGACCAGGGTCGCCCCGACGTGCCCGGCGAGGAAGACGGCGGCGGCGCGGGGCGTGCCGAAGCGGCGTTCGGCCCAGGCCAGGCCGACGACGATGCCGAGGCCCAGGGTGATCAGGGTGCCGCCGAAGCCGGTGGAGGTGATGTCGGTGAGCGTGCCGTCGTACAGCAGGGCGCTGCCGGCCAGGGCGCGGACGGGGTGGTCGTGCAGGTTGTCCAGGTTGGTGCTGATGTAGGCCCGGAGGTCGTCGGCCTGCTCCTCGGTCAGCCCGTACTCGACCCAGGCGTGCCCGAGGAGCAGCAGCGCGACGTAGACGAAGGTCAGCGGTGAGCGCCGCGGGTACGTGCGGACGGCGCGCAGCAGCGTGCTGAGGAGCCCCAACGGGGGTCGAGCGTTCATGTTCTGATGGTGTCCCGGTCGAGCGGCTGGTCCCGGCCGGCCCGGATGCGGCCGGCCTCCTCGGGACAGTACCGAACCGCGCTGCCGGATGCTCGCGGGGCCCTCAGCGGATCCGGCGGGCGAGCGTGGCGGTGAACGGGCGGGGGGAGAGCGAGGCGCTGCGCTGGGGGCGGACGGACCTGCCGGGGGTGGGGGTGACGGTCCAGTGGGCGGCGATGCCGGCCAGCGCGAGGGCGGCCTCGGTGCTGCCGAAGGCCTCGCCGATGCAGCGGCGGGCGCCGAGGCCGAAGGGGGTGTAGATGCCGGGGGCCGGGCGGGCGGTGGTGAGCCAGCGGTCGGGGTCGAAGCGGTCGGGGCAGGGGAAGAGGTCGGCCCGGCGGTGCAGCAGGTACGGGCTGTACAGGACGGTGGCGCCGGCCGGGAGGGGGTGGCCGCCGAGCTCGGTGGCGGTGGTGGTGGTGCGGCTGAGGATCCAGGCCGGCGGGTGGAGCCGCAGGGTCTCGCTGACGATCCGGGCGGTGAGCGGCAGGGCGGGCAGGTCCTGGTGGCGGGCGGGGCGGCCGTCGAGGACGGTGTCGAGCTCGGTGTGCAGGCGCTCGCGGACGGCGGGGTTGGCGGCGAGCAGGGTCCAGGCCCAGGAGAGGGTGGCGGCGGTGGTCTCCATGCCGGCTAGCAGGAAGGTGACCACCTGGTCGTGGACCTCGTCGTCGGACAGGCCCCGCCCGTCCTCGTCGCGGGCGCCGAGCAGCATCGAGAGCAGGTCGTGGTGGTCGGTGCCGGCGGCGCGGTAGTCGGCGATCAGGCGGTCGGTGATCTCCCGGAGGTCCCGCCGGGCGCGGGCGAAGCGGCGGTTGCCGGGGGTGGGGACGCGGTCGGCGCCGGGCAGCGGCAGCACCATCCGCCGGGCGACCCCGCGGGCGACCTGGTCCATGGCGGCGTGGACGGGCAGCGAGCCGGCCCGTTCGTGGGCGGCGAACAGGCAGCGGGCGGTGACGGCGGTGGAGAGGCGGTACATCGCGGCGGGCACGTCGACCACGTCGCCGTCGCGCCAGCCGCCGGTGGTGGCGGCGATCTCCTCGGCCATCAGGGCGGCGTAGCCGGGCAGCCGGTCGCGGTGGAACGCGGGCTGGAGCATCCGGCGCTGGCGCCGGTGGTCGGCGGCGGGGCAGGTGGCGAGGCCGTTGCCGAAGGCCTCGCGGGCCTTCTCGACGACGATGCCGCCCTTGTCGTAGGTGCGGTCCTCGGTGAGCAGGCGGCGCACCAGGTCGGGGTGGCAGACGACGTACGCGGTGAGCGGGCCGAGCCGGATCCGGACGAGGTCGCCGTGGGCGGCCAGGCCGGCCACGAAGTCGGGCGGGTTGCGGAGCAGGGCGGGGGCGTGGCCGAGCAGGGGGAGCGCGCCGGGGGCGGTGGCCGAGGTGTAGCGGGCGGTGGGACGGTACTGGGTGGGCACGGGCGTCACCTAGGGGAGGGCGGGTCGGTCGGGCGTCGGTGATCTTTCCCGGCGGCCGCCGGTGAAACGGTCCGCGAACGGCGGGTGGGGTGAACGCGGGGGCGCAGGCCGAACGCCCGTGCGCCGGGGCGGCCTTGACACCCCGGCACCGAACCCGGACCGGAGCCCGGTGCGGAGCCTGGCACGGCCGGTCGGCGCTCGGGGCGGGGCGGGAGCGCCGGAGGCCCGGACGGCGGTTCCGGGGGCGGGCGCAGGGGGTTTCCGCGCGTGGTGCCGCGCGCCTACACTGCGAGCTCCGCACTATTACCGGCTGGTACTACCGGCTGGTACCGCCAGTCAGTTCGGTACTACCGGTAGGGAGTTGGGATGGCCGACGAGCGGGCCCACGCGTTCACCGACGACGCCCTCGGCGCACACGACGCCGTGGCACTGGCCGCCCTGGTCCGGGCCGGTGCGACCCACCCCCGGGAGCTGGTCGCGGCCGCCGTCGCCCGCGCCGGGCGGATCGACGCCGCGCTGCTGCCCGTCGCCCACTCCGCCCACGACCGGCCCCGGATCAGCCGGGCGGGCATCGACGGCCCGCTCTGGGGCGTGCCGACCTACCTCAAGGACAACGTCGACCTGCGCGGCCTGCCGACCGGCATGGGCAGCGAGGCCTTCCGCGCCCGCCCGGCCCGCCGCAACGCGCCCTTCGCCGACCAGCTGCTGTCCACCGGCCTGGCCGTGCTCGGCAAGACCCGGCTGCCCGAGTTCGGCCTGAACGCCTCCACCGAGTTCGCCACCGCCCAGCCGGTGCGCAACCCCTGGAAGACCTCCCACTCGCCCGGCGCCTCCTCCGGCGGCGCGGCCGCGCTGGTCGCCGCCGGAGTGGTGCCGATCGCCCACGCCAACGACGGCGGCGGCTCGATCCGCATCCCGGCGGCCTGCTGCGGCCTGGTCGGCCTCAAGCCCACCCGCGGCCGGCTGGTCACCAACGCCCAGGGCGGCAAACTGCCGATCGACCTGGTCACCGACGGGGTGCTGACCCGTACGGTGCGCGACACCGCCGCCTTCTTCGCCGCCGCCGAACGCCACCACCGCAACCCCCGGCTGCCCCCGCTCGGCCTGGTCGAGGGCCCCGGCGGGCGCCGGCTGCGGATCGGGCTGGTGGTCGACTCGCCCACCGCCAAGACCGACGAGGCGACCCGCCGGGTGGTCGAGGAGACCGCCGCCCGACTGGAGGCGATGGGGCACCGGGTGGTGCCCACCACCCTGCCCTTCGGCGAGGAGTTCTCCCGCGACTTCCTGGCGTACTGGGGCTACATCGCCTGGGTGATCGCGCTCACCGGCCGGGTGCTGCTCGACCCGAGCTTCCGGGCCGGGAAGCTGGACGGGCTCACCACCGGGCTGCGCAACGGCTTCCGGGCGGAGTTCCGGCGCACCCCGGGCGTACTGCGCCGACTGCGCCGGGCCGAGGCCGTGTACGCGGGGATCTTCCGCGAGCACGACGCGATCCTCTCCCCGGTGCTCGCCCACACCGCCCCGCCGATCGGCCACCTCAGCCCCAACGTGGCCTTCGACGAGCTGGTCGACCGGCTGCTGCGCTACGTCGCCTTCACCCCGGTCAACAACGTGACCGGCGGCCCGGGCATCGCGCTGCCCGCCGGGGCGGCGCCGGGCGGCCTGCCGATCGGGGTGCACCTGTCGGCCGCGCACGGGCAGGAGCGGCTGCTGCTGGAGCTGGCCTACGAGCTGGAGGCGGACCGGCCCTGGCGGCGGATCCAGGACTGACCGGCGCGGGCCCCGGCCCGCCGCGGCGGGCCGGTCAGGAGGCCGCGACCGCCCGGGCCGCGTGCACCTCGTGGTGCAGCCGGGCCAGCGCGCAGTCCGGCGCCGGCGGGTCCGGGTCGCCCGGGGGCAGCGGCGCGCCGGTGCGCAGCGCCTCGGCGAGGTCGGTCAGCTCCCGGGCGACGGCGCCCACCTCGGCCGGGGTCGGCGCCGGGGCCCCGTGCTCGACCCGCACCCGGGTGGCGGTGGTGGTGTCCACGATCCGCTCCACCGCGATCACCAGCGGCCACCAGGCCTCCGCCCGGGCGCCGACCGGCGGCGGCTCGGTCAGCGCCCGCTGGAACTCGCTGCGCACCGCGGAGAGGTCCCGGTAGAGCCGGCGCCGGTAGCGGGCCCGGGCCGGCTCGTCGTGGCCCGGCGCGGTGGTGAAGGCCAGCGAGACGTACGAGGCGGTGTCCTGGACGGCGTCGGCCAGCCGGTCGCCGATCCGGGTGTGCCAGGACTCCGGCCAGAGCAGGTAGCCGGCCAGCAGGGCGATGCCGCAGCCGATCAGCGAGTCGTAGAGCCGGGGCAGCACCAGGTGGAAGCCCTGGTGGTTGAGCAGGTCGGAGAGCATCAGGATGACCGGGGTGATCGCGGCGGTCTGGAACGCGTACCCCTTCGCGGACAGCACCGGGATCAGCGTGGCGAGCGCCGCCATCACCGGGACGTCCCACCAGCCGTGCGGCACCTCGGCGAGCACCGGCACGGCGACCAGCAGCCCGGCGGCCGTCCCGAGCGCGCGCAGCACCGCGCGGGAGAACACCGAGCCGAAGTCCGGTTTCAGCACGAAGGTCACCGTCAGCGAGACCCAGTACGAACGTGGCACGGCGATCACCGACACCAGCACCTGGGCGAGCCCGATGCACAGGGCCAGCCGCAGCCCGTACCGCCAGGACGCGCCGGAGAGCAGCAGTGCCCGGGCCGTCCGGCGGGCCCGTACCCGCAGCCCGGCGGGCCGGCCGAGCCGGTCGTCGGCGGCGTACGGGTCGGGGTCGGCCTCGTGCACGACGGTGGCGGCGTGCCCGATGGCCTCGGCCAGTGCCCGGGTGGACGGGCCGCGCGGCTCGGGCAGTTCGGGCAGCCCGAGGACTCCGGGTGGCCCGGGCGGCGGGGACGGGCCGCCGGGGCGCCGCTCGACGGCGGCGGCCAGCGCGCGCACCGCCGCCGGGTAGGCGGGCGGCAGCGGACCCTCGGCGGGCGGGCGCAGCTGGGCCGCGGACGCGCCCTCGACCACCGGGATCAGCGCGTTGAGCTGGGCGAGCAGGCGCACCAGGGTGGGCGAGCGGCCGTGCCGGCGGGCGCGGCGGGCCAGCAGCAGGTCGTAGGAGTGGTCGAGCGCCCGGGTGAGCTCCCGGCGCCGGTCCTCGTAGCCGGGTGAGCCGGCCGCCTCCAGCAGTCCGGCGACCGCCCGGTAGGTGTCGGCCACCGTCGCGCGCTCGGGCGTGCCGCCGCGGAAGGGCCAGGCGAGCAGGGTCAGCGCGAGCACCAGCAGGCCGCCGAGCAGCAGCAGGGCGGGCGGGAGCCACCACGGGGAGGGCATCGGCAGGCCGGCCCCGACCACGGCGTTCAGCAGCAGGAGCAGGCCGGAGACGGAGGCGACCGCGCCGATCGAGGAGATCATGCCGGACACCAGCGCGACCACCGTCAGCACCACCACGGCCGTCCAGCCGGTGCCGAACACCTGGGTGCCGACCAGCACCCCGAGGGCGCCGAACAGCTGCGGCACGGCGATGTTGAACACCCGCATCCGGTAGGCGTCGGCGGTGTCCCCGATCACCCCGGACAGCGCGCCCATCGACACCAGCGCGCCGTAGCCGGTCCGGCCGGTGGCGGTGCCGACGGCGAGCGGGGCGGCGAGCGCCACCGAGGCGCGGGCCGCCGCGGCCCAGGGGACCGGCGCGGCCCGGGGCCGCAGGCTCGCGGTCAGCCAGCCGGGCGGGGCCGGCCGGGGCCGTGCCGGTCGGCGACGGGTCCGTCGGGGAGGTGCCGGCCGGGTGCGTGCCACAGACCCAACGTACGTGCGCAACGGATGTGGGGCGCGTGGGGTTCACCTCCGCGCGATTATGTCAATTCTCGAAACATACCCGGCCTTATGTCAGTCTCCGAAACATAAAGCGAACCTCCAGAACCGCCGTGAACTGCGCTGATTCCCAATCGGTAACCTGCGGGAAAGGGTTGACACCATTAGTTGGTCTAGTCCAACGTATGGGGAAGCGCGGTCCGGCGCAGGCTGATGTGGGGTGAGTGCCCTTGCCGGACGGGTGAGTTGGCCCCCTGACGTGGCGTTGTGCGCCGCTCGGGGGCCGAGGCGAGAAGGAGCGCATGCGGACGGGGAACCGGTCCGCGCACCGAATTCCCCTTCCGGCCGACGACCGGCCACCGGCTCGCCGCGCCCGCACCGGGCGCCCGGGAACGCGCTGCATCGACCACGAACCACGGAGTGACCGCCCATGCCGAGCCCTGACGAACACCCCGAGGAATATCTGTACCGGGCCGCCTCCGCGCGCCCCTACTTCAGTGCCGACACCGAGAGCTACCTCGCCTCCGACGCCCTGCGCGAACTGCGCAAGAAGCACCCGCTGCGGGTGCTCTCCGAGGAGGACTTCGCGCACTGGCAGACCTACGGCCACGTCGTGGTCCGGCAGGCGATCCCGGCCGCGGCCGCGCAGCGACTGCTCGACTTCGCCTGGGAGTTCCAGGGCCTGTCGCCCGACCGCCCCGAGGACTGGTACCGCGAGCGCGACCACCGCGACGAACTCGACCGGCACCTGCACATCTACGGCTTCGTCGAGGCCTACCACCACCAACTCATCTGGGACAGCCGCCAGTCGCAGCGCGTCTACGACGCCTTCGTGGACGTCTGGGACTGCGAGGAGCTCTGGGTCACCCTCGACCGGCTCAACCTCAACCCGCCGAACGTCCGCAACCGCGACCGCGCCCTGATCGAACCCACCGACAAGGGCTTCGACATCGAACTGCACTGGGACGTCGACACCACCCGCGCCATGCTGCCCCAGCGCGTCCAGGGCATCATCGCGCTCAACGACACCGCCCCCGACCACGGCGGCTTCCAGTGCGACCCGGAACTGTTCCGCCGCCACAACGAGTGGCAGGCCGCCCAGCCCGCCGACCGCGACCCGATCCGCCCCGACATCGACCGCGCCGAGTTCCCGGTCGTCCGGCCCGAGTTGAAGGCCGGCGACCTGCTGATCTGGAACGGCCTGCTCGCCCACGGCGTCGCCCCCAACACCTCCGCGAACGGCGTGCGCTCGGTGCAGTACCTGTCCATGATGCCCGCCCTGGAGGAGGCCGAGCCGCTGCGCCGCTCCCGGGTCGAGTCCTGGCGCACCCTCGCCACCCCGGACTGGAACCGCACCCTGGTCGGGGACGCCGAGCGGCCCGAGGCCCTGCGCTACGGACCGGCCGAACTCACCGAACTGGGGGAGAAGTTGCTCGGCCTGCGGTCCTGGACCGGCCGGACCTTCGAGGACTCGGCCGCCGAGCAGCCCACGGGGGAGCGGGAATGCACGCCGTCTGCCTGACCCTGCCCACCAACCGCGCCTGCGCGGACACCATCACCACCGTCGGCGCCGAAGCCGCGCACGCCGCCCGGACCTTCGGCGTCCGGGTGCACCTCCTGGTGCTCGACTCCGCCGACCCGGCGGACCGCGCCCGGCACGCCGCCGCCGTCGCCGCACTGCCGCCCACCGAAGGCGTGGTCACCCACCACCTCGACGAGGACGCCCAACGCGCCTTCCTGCGCGAGGTGATCGAGCGCACCGCCCACCCCGACCCGGACCGGCTGCTCGACCTGATGCTGCCCGACGCCGTCTCCTACGGCGCCTGCACCAACCGGGCCTTCCTGCTGGCCGCGGCCCTCGGCTGCGCCTCCGTGCACCGCCGCGACTCCGACAGCCGCTACCAGTGGCACGACGGCGCCCCCGTCTTCCCGATCGACCACGAACTCTCCACCATCGGCCTCAAGGCCGCCGACGCGGCCGCCGCCGTCACCGAGCACACCCTCGACCCGGCCGACGCCGACAAGCCCGTCGCCCTGGTCGGCGCCTCCTTCATCGGCGAACTCTCCGTCGACCTCGGCGAGATCCGCGCCCTCGACCCGGACGTCTACCACGACCTGGTCGCGCTCTGGGCGCCCACCGGAGCCACCGAGCAGGAGCGGCGCGAACTCGTCGCCGACTCCTTCACCGGCGCCGGAACCGACCCGTTCACCGTCGACCGCGCCGTGCTCGGCCGGCCCGACATCTGGCGGATCGACATGTGCAACATCGCCCTCGACCACGAGGTCTACGAACGCGTCCCGCTGCCGCCCGCCACCGACACCATCGGCAGCGACTACTTCCTGCACCACCTGGTGCACGACGCCACCCTGCCCGGGGTGACCCACAACCGGCACATCGTCAACTACTACACCCCGGAACGGCGCACCGACTCCGGCTTCACCGCCTACCAGGAGCGCTACGCCAAGTTCCTGCTCTCCATGCTCTACCTCCACCCCGTCTACTCCGAGATGGAACGGGCCGGCGACGCCCTGCTGGACGAGCACCACCACGTCCGCCCCGGGGTGATCGCCGACTCCGCCCGCCGCAGCGCCACGACCGACCGCGCCGAGAACCACCGGCGGCTCGCCGAGCTCGACCGCTGCTACCGGCAACTCGGCGGAAAGTACGCCGAGTTCGCCGACCACCTGGCGCCCCGACGGGCGCAGCTGCTCGACCGGGCGCAGGCCGACATCGAGGACTTCGCCCTGCTGATCGACGCGTGGGGCCCGCTCGTGCGAGCGAGCCGGACCGCCCCCGCCGACCGGCTGCAGGGTCAGGGCCTGTCCGGCGGATCCGGCCGGGCCCGCGACGCCTGAGCACGCACCTCGCTGCGTTGTCGTCAGTCGCCGGTGCTCCGCATGGACTCCATCCTCCGCCTTGCGATGCACGCACTCAGACGCCGCGGTCTGGTCCGACCAGATCCGCCGGACAGGCCCAGCCGCACCGGGAGTTCACACGTGATATCTCAGACCACCGAACCGCGCCCTGCCACCGAGCCGCACCGCTCCGCCGGGCCGCACCGCTCCACCGAACCGCACCGCTCCGCCGAGCCCCGGCGCTCGGCCGAGCCGCGCCACATCCCCGAGCAGCGTCACGCCGCCGGGGCGCAGCACGCCGCCGAACCGCGCGAGCGGGCCGACCGGGGGAGGGCCAACCACCGCGCCCCGACCGCCTCCGCCGCCGTGCACGCCGACCGGGCGCCCCGGCCCGACCAGCACGACCACACCGCCCTCCGGGCCGCGCTCGCCGCCGCCACCGAGGACACCGTCATCTACGACCTCGACGGCATCGGCCGCCAGTACGCCGCCCTGGGCACCGAACTGCCCGGCGTCGCCGTCCGGTTCGCGATGAAGGCCTGCCCCGTCGACGAGGTGCTCGGCCACCTCGCCCGGCTCGGCTCCGGCTTCGACGCCGCCAGTCCGCAGGAGATCGCCCAGGCGCTGCGCACCGGGGTGGCCCCCGGGCTGATCCACTACGGCAACACCATCAAGTCCGACCGCAACATCGCCGAGGCCTACCGGCTGGGCGTGCGCGAGTTCGCCACCGACAGCCTGGAGGACGTCGCCGCGATCGCCGAACACGCCCCCGGGTCACGGGTGTTCTGCCGGATCGCGACCACCGGCGAGGGCGCCCTGTGGGGCCTCAGTCACAAGTTCGGCTGCTCGCCCGAGGACGCCCTGCGGGTGCTCGGCGCCGCCCGTACGGCCGGGCTGGTGCCCTCCGGGCTGTCCGTGCACGTCGGCTCCCAGCAGATGACCGCCGAGGCCTGGACCGCGGCGATCGACTCGCTGGCCGCCGTCCTGGAGGCGCTCAACTGGCGCGGCATCACCCCGGACCGGATCAACCTCGGCGGCGGACTGCCCGCCCTCGGCGTCCTCGACCGGGGCGGCCGCCCGCTCGAACCGCCGCTGGACAAGATGTTCACGGTGATCCGCGAGGGCATGGACCGGCTGCGCGCCGTCAACGCCGCCCCGCTGGACTTCGTCCTGGAACCCGGCCGCCACCTGGTCGCCGACCACGGCGCGATCCGCGCCCACGTCGCCCGGCTCTCCTCCCGCCACCGGCTCGACGGCACCCGCGAGGACTGGCTCTACCTGAGCTGCGGGAAGTTCAACGGCCTGTACGAGATGGACCAGTTGCAGTACCGGCTGGAGTTCCCCACCCACCCCGGCGGGCAGTTCGTCAACGCCGTGGTGGCCGGCCCGACCTGCGACAGCGACGACGCGTACGCCCAGGAGGACGGCGCGGTGCGCGTCCCGCACGCGCTCGCCTCCGGCGATCCGGTCTGGATCCACTCCTGCGGCGCCTACGCCACCGCCTACGCCACCCGCGGCTTCAACGGCTTCCCGCCGCTGCCGTACACCTGCGTCGGCGGCGACCACCCCGAGGAGGGGCGCGGATGAGCGACACCCGGATCCGGCTGCTCCGCGAGGAGGACTGGCCGGACGTGATCGCCGCCGAGGAGCGCGCCTACGCCGCCAGCGGCCTCTCCGAGGGCGGTGCGGCGCTGCGCTCCCGGCACCGCGCCTCGCCGTCGACCTGCTTCGTGCTGGAGGACGCGGACGGCTTCGCCGGCTACCTGCTCGCCCTGCCGTACCCGCTGTTCCGCTGCCCGGACCTCAGCCTGGCGTCCGCGGGCGCCGTGGTGCGGACCACGGAGAGCAACCTGCACGCCCACGACCTGGTGATCGCCGCGCGGGCGCGCGGCCGGGGCCTGGCCCCGCGGCTGCTGCGGCACCTGGAGGAGTGCGGCCGGGCGGCCGGCCACCGCACCCTCTCGCTGGTCGCCGTGCGCGGCTCCGAGGTGCTGTGGACCGGCCTGGGCTACCGCGCCCGGCCGGAGATCGGGCTGCCCGCGAGCTACGGCGCCGCGGCCGTCTACATGGCCAAGCCGCTGGACCGCGCCCCGAACCCCGCGGACCCGACCCCCGGATCCGCACCCAGAGCCGAAGTGGGCTGATGCACATGACCTCCCCCGCGCGCGACGAGTTCCGCCGCTCCCAACTGGCCATCGGCGCACTGTTCTTCGCGCTCGGCTTCCAGTACGCGACCTGGGTGTCCCGGGTGCCCGCGCTCAAGGCGCGGCTCGACCTGGGCGAGGCCCAGATCGGCCTGCTGCTGATGACCTGCGGGATCGGCGCGGCGGTGTCGTTCCCGCTGGTGGCGGTGCTGATGCGGCGGTTCGGCTCCCGGCTGCTCTCGGTGCTGTCGGCGCTCGCCCTGGGCGTGGTCCTGCTCGCCCTGTCGGTGGTGCCGAACTACCCGGTCACCCTGCTGGTGCTGTTCTTCGACGGCGTCGCCGTCGGCTGCCTGAACGTGGCGATGAACGCCCAGGGCGCCGCCCTGGAGGCCCGCTTCGAGCGCACCACGATGTCCAGGCTGCACGCCACGTTCAGCGCCGGCTCGCTGCTGGCCGCCCTGCTGGCCTCCGGCGTCAACGCCTTCACCGGCAGCCTCGCCGTCCACTTCGGGCTGGCCGCCGCCCTGCTGGCGGTGCTGGCGCTGGCCGCCCGGCCGGGCCTGCTGGCCGAACGTCCGGACGGGGCCGGGAACCCGGACGGGGCCGAGCACCCGGACGGGGCCGCCGCCCCCGCGGAGCAGGCCGGGAGGAAGACCCGTCGCGGCTTCGCCCTGCCGGCCGCGGCCACCCTCTGGATGGGCCTGGCGATGGTCTTCGGCACCGTCACCGAGGGCGCGATGAACGACTGGTCGGCGCTCTACCTCAAGGACGTGGTGGACGCCGGTGCCGGACTCGCCCCGCTGGGCATCGCCGTCGTCTCGGTGATGATGGTCTGCGCCCGGATCTTCGCCGACGGCTGGCGCACCCGCTTCGGCGACGGCCGGATCGTCCGCACCGGCAGCCTGCTGGCCGGCCTCGGCCTCGCCCTCGCCCTGCTGACCGGCGGCGTGGTGCCGACCCTGCTCGGCTTCGCCTGCGTGGGCCTCGGCGTCGCCGCCGTCACCCCCTGCGTCTACGTCGCCGCCGCCCGCCAGGGCTCCGACGCGCTCTCCCTGGTGGCGGCGATGGGCACCACCGGCCTGCTGGCCGGCCCCGCCGTGATCGGCTTCATCGCCGGCGGCACCAGCCTGGTCTGGGGCATGGCCGCCGTCGCCGCCTCCGCCGCGGTGGTCTCGCTCTGCGCCACCCGGATCACCTGGCCGCAGCCCGCCGCGCCCGCGCCGGAACCCCGGCTCGCCGCCGAGGCCGGCTGACCGACCGGCGGTCCACCCCCCCAGCCCTCGCCCGGCACGCCCGTACCCCCCGTTGCGGCGTGCCGGGCGAGCCCTTTCCCGCCGCGGGCCGACCGGACGCCGACCCCTGACGCGCGGGGTCGGGGTCAAGTCCCGGCGAGGGAGGGGTGTCTGACGGGGTGTGGGGAGGGCGGTCTTCTAGAGTCGCCTGCGGTACGACCGTACGACGGTGTGACCGAGAGCCGTACGAGCCGCGAGTGAAGGAAGAGCAGCATGACCGAGCAGGCGCCCGAGCCCTACCAGCCCGTCGACGAGGACTGGCGGACCGCCGTGGCGATCGTCGCCCACCCCGACGACATGGAGTACGGCGGCGCGTCGGCCGTCGCCCGCTGGACCGCCCAGGGCAAGCAGGTGGTCTACGTGATGGTCACCAGCGGCGAGGCCGGGATCGACTCGATGGACCCGGAGCGGTGCGGCCCGCTGCGCGAGGCAGAGCAGCGCGCCTCCGCGCGGGTGGTCGGGGTGGAGACCGTCGAGTTCCTCGGGCACCCGGACGGGGTGGTCGAGTACGGGCTGCCGCTGCGCCGCGACATCGCCCGGGTGGTCCGCCGGCACCGGCCGGACATCGTGATCACCAGCAACTTCCGGGAGACCTACGGCGGCACGTTCCTCAACCAGGCCGACCACATCGCGGTCGGCCGGGCCACCCTGGACGGCGTGCGCGACGCCGGCAACCGCTGGGTGTTCCGCGAACTGCTGGACGAGGGCCACCAGCCCTGGAACGGCGTCCGGCAGATCTGGGCGGCCGCCTCGCCCGAGGCCCGGCACGCGGTGGACACCACCGACACCTTCGACCTGGGCGTCGCCTCGCTGGAGGAGCACAAGGCGTACCTGGCCGGGCTGGGCGGGGCGATGGCGGACGCCCGGGAGTTCCTGGAGGGCTTCGGCCGGGGCGCGGGCACCCGGCTGGGGACGCGCTTCGCGGTGCCGTTCGAGGTGTTCCCGCTGGGCTAACCGCCCTCGAGCCGGTCGGAGTCCTCGGGCCGGTCGGGGTCCTCGGGCCGGTCGGGGTCCTCGGGCCGGTCGGACGGCCTGCCCGCGTCGGCGTCCTCGCGGCGCCGGCGCCGGTAGCGCAGCACCTGCCGCAGCAGGAACGCCGCGACCAGGACGCCGAGTCCGATCGCGAACCAGAGCTGGTAGCGGAGCGCCGTCCGGTAGACCGCACCGATGTTGGCCCCGGCGACGTACCCGAAGGTGCCCCAGACGGCCGTCCACAGCACCGCGCCCAGCAGGTTGAAGACGGCGAAGCGGCGCCAGGGCATCTCGGTGGTCCCGGCGATGATGCCGTTGTACTGGCGCAGCCCGTCCACGAAGCGGGCGACCGTGACGACCTTGCCGCCCTGCCGGGCGAAGAAGCCGTCGGCGCGTTCCATCCGGGCCGGGGTGAGCAGCACGTAGCGGCCCCAGCGGTGGACGAAGGCGCGCCCGCTGGTGTGGCCGATCAGGTAGCCGAGCATGTTGCCGAGGGTGGCGGCGGCCGCCCCGATCAGCAGGACGGCGGCGAGGTCCAGGTGCCCGGTGCCCGCGTACACCGCGGCGAGCACCAGAACGGTCTGCCCGGGTACCGGGACGCCGCAGTTGTCCAGCAGCACGAGCAGCGCCACCGCCAGGTACCCGTAGTGGTCCAGCAGTGGCGCGAGCCCGGCGAGCGCTCCGGGCAGCGGGGTCGTGGGGGAGTGGGTCAGTGTTCCGCCAGGCGCGGTTCGACCAGGCAGTCCGGTCCCGGGTAGACCAGGCCCTGGTGGCCGTCCTCGAAGCGGACCACGTACGGCGGCTCCCCGTCGGCGCCGCGCACCTCGACGATCTCGCCCTTCCGGTCCGTCATGCCGATCGACCGGCTGAACATGTGGATGTGGTCACCAACCGTTGCGTGCATGACTGCTCCTCGGGTCGTGCGGCCGTTGCGCTATCCACTGTGCTGCGCCGGGGACGGCCTCGCAACGGCTCGGGCGGCCGGGGCGGAGGCGGGCCGGAGGGACGGGGGTCAGTGGGCGGGCAGTTGTTGCGCGAGGTAGCCGCGCACCAGCCGCTTGCACTCGGCGATCAGCGCCGGATCCCCGTGCGGGTCCCCCCGGAAGGCCAGCTTGAGCACCGCGTCGGCCGCCTCCAGGGCGACCCGCAGGGCGAGCGTGGTGGCCGCCGGGTCGCCGGCCTCGAACAGTTCGCCGCCGAGCGCCTGGAGCCGCAGGGCGACGGCGGTGTTGTTGTCCATACCGGAGTCCAGCAGGTGCTTGTCGTTCCGCACCCCGGAGGGCACGGCCGTACCGGCGAGCCCGAAGTCGACCTGGCCGAAGCCGGGCACCGCGCGCTTCATCGCGACGAACTCCTCCACCGCGAGGTCGGTGAACCCGGCCGGGCCGACCGGGGCGGAGCCGGCCAGCCGGTCGTCCAGGCGCTGGAGGTAGTGGTCGAGGTTGCGGGTGGCGAGGGCGGCCAGCAGGTCCTCCTTGCCGGCGAAGAACTGGTACAGGGTGCCGATCGGCACCTGGGCGCGCTGGGCGACCTCCTTGGTGGTCAGAGCGGTCGCGCCGACCTCGTCCAGCAGCCGGGCGCAGGCGTCCAGGATGCGGCCGTACCGCTCCTGGCTGCGCTGCTGGACCGGCCGCCGCCTGGCCGGTCCGGGGCTGTGCTGGAGACTCCGGGCGTCAACGCTCATGCCGCCAACTCTGCCGCATCCGCTGTTCCGACGGCGAATCATCGGGGCGGGGGAGCGCCGGAGTTTCCGTTGGGGTGCGAATCGACTGGTGGCCGGAGCTGAACGGCACGGTGGCGGGAAGGTAACCACGGGTTGGCTTTGGTCTTGTCGTGGACGCGAAGGCCGGTTCATACTCCTGGGGCGGATCACTTTGAGTGATCATCGCATTCCTCTTCGTGGTGACCACGAATTCGGCAGTCCGTGGCGACGACGGGCGACACCGCCGCCACCCGAGGTCTGGACCGATCCATGAGCTTCCCAGCCCGCACCACGCCCCGCTGTGCGTCCCGTCGAACGGAAGGAGGGGGTCGGTACGGTGACAGTCTTCTCCACCGGGCGTGAGGCCCTCGACGCCGAGCACCGCCGTCAGTTCCTGGAGTCCGGGTACCTGGTCCTGCCCGGGCTGCTCCCGGAAGCGCTGCGCGAACGCCTCGCCCCCGAGGTGGACCGCTGGGTGGACGAGGGCCTGCGGGCCCGCTCGATCGCCGCCTGCACCGACCCGCGCCGCAACGGGCCGCCCCCGGTGCTGGAGCTGGAGCTCCCCGCGCACGGCGAACTGCTCACCCACCCGCCGCTGCTGCGGGCGCTGACCGGACTGATCGGCCGGTCCTTCGTCTTCCACCACCTGCACAGCGACCGCCAGGCCCCCGACCTCCCCGGCAAGCCGTGGCACCACGACTGCGAGCCCAACGACGGCTCCGACCCGTCGCTGCTGATGGTCCACGCGCTGCACTACCTCACCGGGCTGGACGAGCGGGTCGGCAGCCTGGCCGTGCTGCCCGGCTCGCACCGCCGCACCGCGGACAAGGGCGCCTACGCCCACCACGGCACCGGCGAACTGCCCGGCGAGGTGGTCCTCGACCGGCTGCCGCCCGGCACCACCGTGCTGCTCAACTCGGCCCTCTTCCACGCCCGCAGACCGGCGCCCGACGGCGGACCGGGCCGGCCGCGCTACTTCATCGACGCCTCCTACTGCCAGGTCGGAGCGCGCTGGCGCCCGGTGAAGCCGCACTGGCGGCAGATGCTCGCCCGGGCCCGCGAACTCGACCTGGCCGACGGCCAGTGGCCCGACCTGTTCGCGGAACACCACTTCACCGAGTACACCGGAACCGTCTGAACCTCCTGAGGAGCACCGCCGTGGAGATCGTCAGCGCCGTCGCCTACTCCGAGGTCCACCGGGCCTACCTGCGGGACCATCCGGTGGAACGCGCCCACGAGGGCAACACCAACCTGTACGGCGAGGAGAACCTGGAACGCGCCGACGAGGAGGTCCCCGGCGGCTGGTGGCGGGTCCGGCTGACCCGGGCCGACGTGCTCGGCGTGGTCCTGCCCTGGCACCTCAGCGAGGGCGGCGAGCGCGAACTCGTCCCGCGCACCGGGCTGACCGTCGCCCGCGCGGTCGAACGCGTCCGCTCCGGCGGCGCCGACTGGGCGGCGGCCAACCCGGTCTGCTCGGGGAAGCTCCGGCTGCTCGGCCGGGCACCGTTCACCGCGCTCTACCTCGCCACCGCGCCGGTCGACCACCCCGACTACGAGCGGCTGGCGGTCCGGCACGGGCTGATCCACGTCGACGGCCTGCACCGCATGCTGGCCTGGGAACTGGCCGGACGCCTGCGCGACGGCACCGTGCTGGACGGGTACCTGGCGGGGGACCCGGCCGGCCTCGACCCGCCCGGGCCGGGCCGTACGGTCCGTTCGCACCGCGCGGCCGGCACAGCCCGTACGGCCGACCCGGCGCGTACGGCCCGTACAGCCCGCGTGGTCCGGACGGGGGACGAGCCGGCGTGACCTCCGCGACCCAGCACCTCCGGGCCACCGCGCCCGACACCGGCTCGCTCACCGCCCTGCTGTCCGAGCGCGCCCGCACCCACCCCGACCGGCCCGCCGTCAGCGACGGCCGCCGCACCGTCGACCACCGCACCCTGGACGCCGCCGCCGGGCGGATCGCCGCCCGGCTGGCCGCCGGCGGCACCGGGCGCGGCGACCGGGTCGCCCTGCTCGGCCCCCGGGACGCCCGGATGCTGGTGCTGCTGCACGGGGTGCTGCGCTCCGGCGCGGCCGCCGTGCTGACCGACCCGGACTGGACGGCCGCCGACCTGGCCCGGCGGCTGGCCGCCGTCGGGGTGGGGCGGGTGCTCGCCACCGAGGGCGGGGCCGCCGGCCCGGGCGTCGAGGTCGTCGACGTGCTGGCGGGCGGGCCGGAGGACGGGCCGGCGGGCGGGCCCGCCGAGGAGGGCGGCGGGCCCGGCGGGGAGGACCCGGCGTACCTGTCCTTCACCTCCGGATCCGGCGGCGAGCCCAAGGCCGTGACCGTCACCCACGCCAACGCCGTCCACTACGCCCACGCCCTGGCCGACCGGCTCGGGCTCACCGAGGCCGACGCCCCCCGGCTCGCCCACGTCACCACCCTCGCCGCCGACCTCGGCCACACCGCCTGGCTGCTCGCCCTGGCCACCGGCGGCTCGGTGCACGTGGTCCCCGACCGGGAGGTGCGCGACCCCACGGCGTTCTGGACCACGCTGCGCCGCGCCGGGGTCGACACCCTGAAGACCACCCCCTCCCACCTGGCCGCGCTGCTGGAGGGCCGCCCGGCGGGCACCCCGCCGCTGCGCACCCTGCTGCTCGGCGGCGAGGCGCTGCCCCGCCCGCTCGCGGCCGCCCTGCTCGACGACGGCGTCACCGAACGGCTGGTCAACCACTACGGACCGACCGAGACGACCGTCGGCGCGACCTGCTTCCTGGCCACCAGCGCCCGCCAACTCCCGGACGGGGAAGCGACCGTGCCGATCGGCAGCGGCATCGGCGAGGTGCTGCTCACCGTGGTGGACGGCGCCGGGCGGCCGGTGGCCGACGGCACGGTGGGGGAACTGCTGATCGGCGGGCGGGGTGTCAGCGCCGGGTACTTCGGACGGCCCGAGGAGACCGCCCGGGGCTTCCTCCGGCTGGACGGCCGACGGACCTACCGGACCGGCGACCTGTGCCGGCGACGGGCCGACGGCGACCTGGTGTTCCTCGGCCGGGTGGACCGGCAGGTCAAGGTCCGCGGGTACCGGGTCGACCTCGCCGAGGTCGAGCGGGCGATGGACGGGTACCCGGGCGTGGCGGGCTCGGCGGCACTGCTGCGGGAGACCTCCCCCGGGAGCCAACTGATCGGCGTGGTACGGCTGCTGGATCCCGCCGTCGACCTGTCGGGACTGGTCGACCGGCTGCGCGACCGGCTGCCCGGCTACTCCGTGCCGCAGCCGCTCCTGGTGCTGCCCGACTTCCCGTTCGGGCCGAACGGCAAACTGGACCGGGCCCGGTTGGCCGAGCTGGTGGACCGACTGGTCGAGGCCCGCGCCGAGCCGACCGGTGCGGAGGGCCCGGCGGGTTCGGACGGTACGGCGGCTGCGACGGCTGCGACGGACGTGGCGGATGCGGCCGGGGACAGGGACGGTCCGGCCGGGGAGATCGCCCGGTTCTGGGCCGGCGCGCTCGGCCTGCCCCGGATCGGACCGCGGACGGACGTGATCGACCTCGGCGGGGACTCCATCCTCGCCATGCGCACCATCGCCCTGCTCCGCCGCTCCGGGCTGCGGGTCACCCACGAGGACTTCTACCGGTACCCGACGGCGGCCGGGCTGGCGTCGGCGGCCGTGCCCGTGGGCGTCCCCGCACCGGCGCCGCAGCACCCGGGCACCGGTCAACTCGCGCCCGCCCAGCGCTGGTTGTACCGGCAGCGGGCGGTCGACGACCTGCGGCACTGGAACCAGTCGGTACTGCTGCGCTGCCGCGCCGACGTCGACCCGGCCGCGCTCTCGGCGGCACTCGCGGCCGTCCTGGAAGGCCACCCGGCGCTGCGCCGACCCGTCGGCCCGGACGGCCCCGGCGAACCGCTCGCCGTCGCGGACCTCGACCCGCTCTCCCACTCCCGCATCCCGGGCGCCGCGCGGGCGATCGCCGACACCGTCGCCGGGGTCTGCACCGAACTCCACCGCAGCCTGGACCCCTTGGCCGGCCGGCTGCTGCGCGCCCACCTGTTCACCGGCCCGCCCGGCACCGACCAGCGGCTCGCGCTGATCGCCCACCACCTGGTGGTCGACGGGCTGTCCTGGCGGATCGTGCTGGACGACCTCGCCCGGGCCTACCGGGCGGTGCTGGACGGCGAGCCGGTCGGACTGCCGCCGACGGCCGACTTCTACCGGTGGGCGGCCGCAGCCGCGCCCGCCGCGCCCGCTGCCCCCGCCCCCGCCGCCGACCCCGGTCCGCCCGGGCGACCGGCCGCGCTCAGCTGGGCGTTGGACGCCGACGCCACCGCCCGGCTGGTCGCCCGGCACGGCGGCGGCGCCGGGCTGGAGGCCGTCCTGCTGGACGCCTTCGCCGAGGCCGTCGTGCGGGCCGAAGCCGCCCTCGGCACGGACGGCCGCGGGCCCCGGCTCGCCGTGGAGGTCGAGACCCACGGCCGGGACGCGGTCGGCGACCCGGGCGAATTCCTGGACACCGTCGGCTGGTTCACCGCCGTCAAGCACGTCGAGCTGGACCCTGCGGGCGGCGCCGGACCGGCGGAGACGGCCCGCCGGCTGAGCGAGGCGCCCGTCCGGCCGATGGACGCCCCCGGTGCGCGGCCGGACCTCGGGTTCAACTTCCTCGGCACCTTCCGGCTGCCCGAGGAACCCGCGCTGGACTGGACCGTCGCCGACGAGCAGGCCGGTACGGCCCGCTGCACCGGCGGCGACCCGCTGTACCGGCTGCGGCTCACCGCCCGGGTGGTGGAGCGGCGCCTGGTCGCCGACCTGGTGTACGGATGGCCGGCGGTGGGGCACCCGGCCGCCCGGCGGGTCCTCGACCGCTTCGCCGCGGTGCTCGGCGGGCCGACCGCCGACGAGCCCGTCCGCTCGCCGCTGTCCACCTCCGGGCAGCTGCTGCACAGCGGGGTGGCACCCACCGCCCGGGCGGTCGTCCGGGAACCCGCCCGGGTGCTGCTCACCGGCGCCACCGGCTACCTCGGGCGGCACCTGCTGGAGGCCTTCGGGCGGCGCGGCGCCGTGGTCACCTGCCTGGTGCGGGCCGCCGACGACGCCGCGGCGGTCCGGCGGCTGTCCGGTGGGCTGAACGGCGGGCGGGCCGGTGGGACGGCCGCCCACGTCGTCGCCGGGGACCTCGAACGGGACGGTCTGGGCCTGTCCCCGGCCGGGCTGGAACGGGCCCGGGAGGCCCGGATCGTGGTGCACGCGGCGGCGGACGTCCGGCTGGTCGCGGCGCCCGAGGAACTGGAGCGGGCCAACCACGCGGCGGTGCGCCGACTGCTCGGCTGGGTCGGCGAGCACACCCCGCAGGCCCGGCTCCACCACGTCTCCACGCTGACCGTGTCCGGCGGCGTGGACGGCCCCCCGCGCCGGTTCGGCGAGGCGGACCTGTGGATCGGTCAGCGGTTCCGCACCCCGTACGAGCGCAGCAAGTACCGGGCCGAGCAGGCCGTCCGGGCCTGGGCGGCCGGCGGGCACCCCGCCTACCTGTACCGCAGCGGCCACATCGCCGCGCACAGCCTGACCGGCGCCTTCCAGGCCAACTCCGGCGACAACCGGGTCTACCAGCTGGTGCGCGGCTACCTGCTGGCCGGCGCCGCCCCCCGCCGCCCGGACACGGCCTTCGCGTTCTCGTACGTGGACACGGTGGCCGCCGGGATCGCCGCGATCGCCCTCGACCCGTACGCGGCGCCCGGCGCGTACCACGTCGAGAACCCGCACCGGACGCCGCACGACGAACTGGTGGGCTGGCTCGCCGCGCACGGCCGCCCCGTCCGGCTCACCGACGAGGCGGGCTTCGCGGCCGCCATCGCCCGGGCCGAGCGGCGGCACCCGACGGCCGCCCGGCTGGCCGCTGCCTGGGCCCAGCAGGAGGAGCGCAACGTCCGGGTGGACTGCGGGTACACCACCGCCGTGCTGGACCGGCTGGGCGTCCGCTTCGCCGCGCCGACGGCGCAGTGGTGGGCGGCCGCGCAGACCTGGGCCGCCGAGGCCGGCCACCTGCCGCCACCCCGCTGAACCGTTTCGCCTCGCCGTCCGGACCGACCTGTTCTGCCCCTACCGACCTGTCCCGTCCCGTACCTGCCGACCCTTCGCCCCGCCGATCCGACCCGCCGATCCGTCCCGCCTCGAGAGAAGGCAGACTCCGTTGTCCCAGCTCTCCCCCGTGCTCAAGCAGGCCACCCCCGTCGTCGCCGTACGCGGCGAGGGCCTCCACCTCTACGACGCCGCCGGCCGCCGCTACCTCGACTTCACCTCCGGCGTCGGCGTGACCAGCACCGGCCACTGCCACCCGAGGGTGGTCGAGGCCGTCCGCGAACAGGCCGGCCGGCTGCTGCACGGCCAGTACACCACCGTGCTGCACGACCAACTGCTCACCCTCGCGGACCGGTTGGGCGACGTCCTGCCGCCCGGCCTGGACTCGCTCTGCTTCGCCACCGCCGGGACGGAGGCGGTGGAGACGGCGCTGCGGCTGGTCCGGCACGCCACCGGGCGGCAGAACGTGATCGTCTTCGAGGGCTCCTTCCACGGCCGCACCATGGGCGCCGCCTCGCTCACCACCGCCGGGACCCGCTTCCGGGCGGGCATCGGCCCGCTGCCGCCCGGGGTCGCGGTGGCGCCCTTCCCGGCCGCCTTCCGGCTCGGACTGTCCGAGGAGGAGGCGGTGGCGCACGCCCTGCGCGGGCTGGACGAGGTGCTGGCCACCGTCTCCGCCCCCGCCGAGACCGCCGCCCTGTTCGTCGAACCGGTGCTCGGCGAGGGCGGTTACGTCCCCGCCCCGGCCGGGTTTCTGGCCGGGCTGCGCGAGCGCGCCGACCGGCACGGCCTGCTGCTGGTGCTGGACGAGGTGCAGACCGGCTTCGGCCGCACCGGCCGGTTCTGGGCCCACCAGCACGAGGCGGCCCACCCGTACGGGGAGGGCTTCCGGCCCGACGTGCTGATCACCGCCAAGGGCCTGGCCAGCGGCTTCCCGCTGTCCGCCGTCGCCGCGCCGACCGATCTGATGCGGCGCGCCTGGCCCGGCTCCCAGGGCGGCACCTACGGCGGGAACCCGGTGGCCTGCGCCGCCGCCCTGGCCACCCTGGACGTGCTGCGCGAGGAACGGCTGGTGGAGAACGCGGCCGAGCAGGGCGAACGGCTGCTGGACGGCCTGCGGACGGTCGCCGCCGGGGTGCCCGGCATCGGCGACGTCCGGGGCCTCGGGCTGATGGCGGCCAGTGAGTTCTGCCGCCCGGACGGCTCGCCGGACCCGGAGACGGCCCGGCGGGTCCAGCAGGCGGCGGCCGAGCTCGGACTGCTCCTGCTGCTCTGCGGGATCCACCTCAACGTGGTCCGGATGATCCCCGCGCTGGTCGTCACGGCCGCGCAGGTCGACGAGGCACTGGCGCTCTGGTCCAAGGCCGTCGCGGCCGGGACGGGGCAGGAGGAGGCGCTGTGAACGAGCACACCGTGACCGAGATCGGCTGGAGCAGCCTGGAGTTGGAGGCCCGGCGGCAGATGTGGTCGCTGCCGCTGAGCGACGGTGAGCGGAACCTGCTGTGGGCCGACGCCCGGGCCCGGCGCTGGGGCTCGGCCGGGCCGGTGCGCGAGCGGCTGCGGTCCTTCGTCCGGGAGGCCGTCGACTCGGTCGGGATCACCCACGTCGCCAACCTGGTCGACCCGGAGCAGCCGGAGCGCGAGATCACCGAGGTGCTCTCCTTCCTGCTGCGGGACCACGGCCGGATCGTCCCGCAGAACGGCCGCGGCGACCTCACCTCGGTGCTGCGCGACCACGACGGGGACGGCAACACCGAACTCGGATTCCACTGCGACACCTGCGACCTGCTCGTCCTGCTCTGCCTCCAACCCGCCTACCATGGCGGGGGGCTGACCAAGCTGGCGAGCGCCCGGCACGTCCACGACCTGATCGGCCGGGAACGGCCGGACGCCCTGGCCACGCTCTGCGAGGACTGGACCTTTGACCGGACCGGCCGGGCGGGCCCGCAGCGGGTCGTCACCCCGATCCTGTACCCGAGGAAGGACGGCACGACCGGCTGCTACTACCAGACCCGTACCGTCCGCTCCTCACCCGACCGCGGCGGACCGGAGCTGACGGACCGTCAGTGGGACGCGCTCGGCGTGCTGGACGAGGTGCTGTACCGCCCGGAGATCGCCTTCGGCCTGCCGATGGCCGCCGGCGACCTGCTGATCATCCGCAACAGCCGTGTCCTGCACGGACGTTCGGCGTACGTCGACGAACCCGGCCGGTACGCCCGGCGGATGCTGCGGATCTGGCTCAACGAGGGGGAGACATGGACGCCGTGAACCGACCGGACGGAAAGGTCGCCGTGGTCACCGGCGGCGGCAGCGGGCTCGGCCGGGCCTCCGCGCTGGCCCTGGCCGGCGCCGGCTGGACGCTGGTGCTCGCGGGCCGCCGCAAGGACGCGCTGGAGGAGACCGCCGCGCTCGCCGTCGACACCGGGGCCGTCGACCCGGAACGGGTGCTGGCCGTGCCCACCGACATCCGCAACCCCGAGGAGGTCTCCCGGCTGTTCGACGCCGTCCGCGACCGCTACGGCCGGCTCGACCTGCTCTTCAACAACGCGGGCGCCGCCGCCCCGCGCCGGCCCATCACCGAGACGACCTTCCAGGACTGGAACCGCGTCCTGGACACCATCGTCACCGGCAGCTTCCTGTGCGCCCGGGAGGCCTTCCGGCTGATGAGCACCCAGCAGCCGCAGGGCGGCCGGATCATCAACAACGGCGCGCCCTCCGCGCACGTGCCGCGCCCCCACTCCCACGCCTACACGGCCGCCAAGCACGCCGTCCTCGGCCTCACCAAGGTGCTCGCCCTGGACGGCCGGCCCTACGGCATCACCTGCGGGCAGATCGACGTCGGCAACGTCAGCCCGCCGGACGGCGCCCCGCAGCCCGCCGCCACCCAGGCCGACGGGACCTCGGCGGTGGAGGCGACCATCCCGGTCGACCGCTTCACCGACGCCCTGCTGCTGATGGCCGCGCAGCCGCCGGACACCACCATCCAGTCCCTGGTGGTGCTGCCGGCCACCATGCCGTTCGTCGGAAGGGGTTGACCCGTGCTGGTCAGCGCACGCTCCTTCGCCGAGTACCGGGCGATGTTCGCGCTCACCGACCGCGACCTCGACCCCGGCCGGCGCATCCTGGACTGCCCGGCCGGGGCGGCGAGCTTCGTCGCCGAGGCCGGGCGGCGCGGGATCGACGCGGTCGCCGTCGACCGCGAGTACGCCGTCCACCGGGAGGAGTTGGGCCTGCTGGTCGAGCGGGAGACCGGCTTCAAACGGGAGCTGCTGGCGCGCGAGACGGCGGGCTTCACCCCGTCCTGGTACACCGACACGGACGACCTGATCCGGCAGTGGACCGCCAACTCCCGGCTGTTCCGGGCCGACATCACCGCCCGCCCGGAGCGCTACGTCGCCGGGGCGCTGCCCGAACTCCCCTTCCCGGACGCCTCCTTCGACCTGGTGCTCAGCTCGCACCTGGTCTTCTCCTACGGCAACCGGCTGGGCGAGGAGTTCCACCGGGCCGCACTGCTGGACCTCGCCCGGGTGGCCCGGCGCGAGGTCCGGCTGTTCCCGCTGACGGTGTACGACACCGGCGAGCGGTACCGGGGGCTGGAACGGCTGCGGGAGGAACTGGCCGGAGCCGGGATCGGCAGCCGGGTGGAGCGGGTGTCGTACGAGTTCCAGCCGGGGGATGGCGAGATGCTGGTGCTCTCCTGCGCCGGGTACCGCGCGCCCACCGGGGCGCGGCCCCGGGCCGTCGCCGACGACCCGGTGCGGTGGCGGCACCGGGAGGGGGCACGGCCGCAGGCGTAGGACACCCGAGGACCACTCGGGCAGGGCTCGGGCAGGGCTCGGGCACGGCGCGGACATGACTCGGGCACGGCTCGGACACGGCTCGGACATGGCTCGGACATGGCTCGGACGCGAGGAGGAGGACGGCATGCGGCAGGACGACGGTGACAGGCCCGGTGCGGAGCAGACGGAGGGAGGGGCGCCGGAGGCGGGTGGCGCCGCCGGTGACGGGGCGGAGGACGGCTTCCGGCGCTCCGCCGCCCACCTCATCGACGAGGCCCTCGGCTTCCTCTTCCCGGCCGCCCTCCGCGCCGCCGCCGACATCGGGGTCGCCGACCACCTCGCGGACGGCCCCCGCGCCCCCGCCGAACTCGCCGCCGCGACCGGCACCGACGCCGACGGCCTCCACCGCGTCCTGCGGCTGCTCGCCACCCGGGGCGTGGTGCGGGAGGACGACCGGGGCCGCTTCGCCCTGACCGAGACCGGGCAGGCCCTGCGCGGCGACGTCCCGTACTCCGCGCGGACGGCCGTCCTGATGCTGACCGACCGCACCATGTGGCGCCCGGCCGGTGAACTGACGCGCTGTCTCACCGACGGCACCTCGGCCTTCGAGGCGCTGTTCGGCATGCCCTTCTTCGACCACTTCGCCCAGGACGAGCGGACGGCCGCCGTCTTCCACGTGGGCATGGCGGCGATGTCCGACCCGGAGAACGCGCTGATCGCGGCCGCCTGCGACTTCCCGAAGGCCGGCACCGTGGTGGACGTGGCCGGCGGCCACGGCGGCCTGCTGCTGGAGGTGCTGCGCCGCAACCCGGGCCTGGACGGGGTGCTCTTCGACCGCGCCCACGTCCTCGCCGGGCACCGGCTCGGCCCGGCCGCGGAGGTCGCGGGCCGCTGGACGACGGTTGAGGGCGACTTCTTCGAGGCCGTGCCGCCCGGCGACGTCCACGTGCTCAAGCGGATCACCCACGACTGGGACGACGACCGCTGTGTGACCCTCCTCGGGCACTGCCGCCGCGCCCTGCGCCCGGACGGCCGGGTCCTGGTCGTGGACGCCGTCGTCCCCCCGGGGAACGCCCCGCACCAGTCGAAGGCCCTGGACCTGATGATGATGGCGTCCCTCGCGGGCCGCGAGCGCACCGAGGAGGACTTCGCGGAGCTCTTCCGGCGGGCCGGCCT
This sequence comes from Kitasatospora sp. NPDC059160, assembly GCF_042755465.1. NCBI lineage: Bacteria > Bacillati > Actinomycetota > Actinomycetes > Kitasatosporales > Streptomycetaceae > Kitasatospora > Kitasatospora sp. NPDC059160. The sequence goes on from NZ_JBHZCN010000006.1 coordinate 44,949, forward strand.
GCGGCTCTCCCGGGTCCTGCCCACGCCGACGGTCCTGTCGGTGGTCGAGGCGGTCGCGGCCTGACCGGTTCGCTCGGAGCGGAACGGTCGCGGGAACGGGGCCGCAACGGGCCGCGTTCGTGGACGGTATGAACACCCATCAGCACCACGACCACGAGCAGCACCAGCACGAGCACCAGCACGAGCAGCACGCCGGTCACGGTGACCACCACGCCGGTCACGGTGACCACCACGGCGGCCACGGCGGCCACCACGCCGGGCACGGCGCCCCGCAGGGGCTGGCGGCCTCCGACCAGGGCTACACCCTGATACCGGAGACCGTCGGCCCCGAGGGCGAGTTCACCTTCCGGATCACCGGGCCGGACGGCGCGCCCGTCACCGCGTACGAGCCCCAGCACGAGGCCCTGCTGCACCTGATCGTGGTCCGCCGCGACCTCTCCGGCTACCGGCACGTCCACCCCACGCTGGACGCGGACGGCACCTGGCGGGTGGCCAACCCCTTCGACGGGCCCGCCGCCTACCACGCCTACGCCGACTTCAAGGCCGTCGGCGCCGCCCCGCTCACCCTCGGCGTGGACCTCACCCTCCCCGGCGGGAGCGCCGCGCACCCACTGCCGGAGGCCTCGGCCACCGCCACGGTCGACGGCTACACCGTCACTCTGGCCGGGCAGTTGACGGCCGGCGCGGCCGCGCCGCTCACCTTCACCGTGACCCGCGACGGCGCCCCCGTCGCCGACCTCCAGCCCTACCTGGCCGCCTACGGCCACCTGGTCGCCCTGCGCGCCGCCGACCTCGCCTACCTGCACGTCCACCCGAACGGCGAGCCCGGCGACGGGGTCACCGCACCCGGCCCGGAGATCACCTTCCACGCGGTCGCGCCGACGGCCGGCCCGTACCGGCTCTACCTCGACTTCAAGCACGGGGACGCCGTCCGCACCGCCGAGTTCACGGCCCTGGCCGGGGCCTGACGACGCCCCGGCGGGCCGCGCCCGTCCGCACCTCGGGACGGTGTGGCCGGGCCGCCCGCCGCTCTGCCAGCATGGCGCGATGGACAACACGCGCCGGCTGGTCAGTTCGGGTTCGCCCCTGGAACCGCGCATCGGGTTCTCCCGGGCGGTCCGCAAGGGGCCGTTCGTCGCGGTGGCGGGCACCGCGCCGATCGGCGCGGACGGCAGGACGGTCGGGCCCGGTGACGTGCACGCCCAGACGGTCCGGTGCCTGGACATCGTCGAGGCCGCGCTGGCGGAGGCGGGCGCCTCGCTGGCGGACGTGGTGCGGACCAGGATCATGCTCACCGACGTGACGGCCTGGGAGGAGGCCGCCCGGGCGCACGGGGAACGCTTCGGGGCGGTCCGCCCGGTCACCACCGTCGTCGAGGTCTCCCGCTTCATCGACCCGGACTGGCTGGTCGAGGTGGAGGTCGACGCCGTCCTCGGCTGACCGGACCCGGCCGCCGCTCCCGGATATCCGCGCGACGCCCTCCGGGCCGCTCCACTACGGTGCGGTCATGCTGAACTTCGTACTGGTCGCCGGTGCCCGGCTCGGCGCCTGGGCCTGGGTCGACGTGACCCCGGCGCTGCGCGCGGCCGGGCACGCCGTCCACCCGCTGACGCTGTCCGGACTGGCCGAGAAGCGGGACGTCCCGGCCGGGCAGCGGACCCACGTCGAGGACGTCGTGGCCGAGGTCGAACGCCACGACCTGCGCCGGGTCGTGCTGGTCGGCCACAGCTACGCGGGCGTCCCGGTCGGCCAGGCCGCCCAGCGGATCGGCGACCGGCTGGCCCGGCTGGTCCTCGTCGACGCGGCCGTCCCCGTCGACGGCCGCTCCTTCGCCGACGGCTGGCCGGACGGCGGCACCTCGCTCCGGGCCGCCCTCGCCGCCAACGGCGGCTCCTGGCCCTGCGCCCGGCCCGAGCACTTCGCCGGCCACGGCCTCACCGCGGAGCAGACCGCCCGCATCGTCGCCGGCGCGACCCCGCACCCGGGCGCCACCCTCACCGAGCCCGCCACCCTGACCGGCCCCCTCACCACCCTGCCCACGACCTACGTCAAGTGCCTCCTCGCGGGCGAGGAACCCGACGAGGACGTGGCCGACCTGCTCACCGCCGAGCCCTGGCAGCTGGCCGAACTGGCCACCGGCCACTGGCCGATGTTCTCCCGCCCGGCCGACCTCGCCCACCTGCTCCTCACCGCCGCGGCACCCGCGACGCAGTGACGGCCCCGGCGGGGCCCGGCGATTGTCGGACCCGGCTGGTATCCCTGGCTCCATGACAGTGGACCAGCCCGCGCCGAGCGGCCGGGAACTCGACGCCCTGCGGTCCGCCCTGGCCGGGGCCCGCGCCGAACCGCCGCTGGGCAGAGCCGGGTTGGCAGCCGGGGAGGCCCGGCACGGCATCGTGCTGCCCGAGCCGTACCGCACGTTCGTCGCCGACATCGCCAACGGACTCACCGCCGGGGCCACCGAGCACGCCGGGGCCGACCGGCCGTCGACGGAGTACGGCCTGCTGCCGCTGGGCCGGCTCCCGGACGGCTGGCGCACCTGGAACTCGGTCAACTGGCTCTGCCCGGTGCCGTTCGACGGTTCGGCCCCGCGCGATCCGGCGGCACCGTTCCCGCTCACCGAGGAATGGCAGTGGGAGTACGACTACGACCCGGACGAGGACCTCGCCCGGATGACCGTGCTCCACCGGCACGGTTCCGTCGTCCTCGGTACCGAGAGCCCCGGCTCCTTCTGGGTCCTGGTGACCGCCGGCCCGAGGCGCGGCACCGTCTGGCTCCTCGCCGACGGCGGCGCCTTCCCCCGCCCCGACCCGGACGAGACCCCCGCCGGCCCGCCCGGCTTCGCCGGGTGGCTCGCCGAGTGGAGCACCTGCCGAGGCCGCTGGGAGGCCCGTTGACCCGCCGCCGACCCCCTGGACCTCCGCCTTCCACGAGGTGGCTGCGAAGCTGCTCCGGCCGTTCCGGCCGTTCCCCGCACCGGGGACTCGTACGCCTCCGCACGGGTGTGCTCCCGCACGGAGGTGCGCCCCGACGGCACCGGTAGGGCCGGTAGGGGCCGAGGTGCGTCGGCGGCGGCCGGTACACGGCTGATACACGACTGCGCGCCGGTGGAAGCCCCGCTCCGACCGGGCGGAAGCGCTGGTCGCGGAGGCTGTGGGCACACCCGGTGGCCGTCGGCGGCACCGGGCCCGTGTCCCTCTGCTCCGGGAGGCAGCCGTCGTGTCCGTCGTTACGAAAGTCCTCACCAATCATGAAGGCCGAGACCCTCGTCCCGGGTCCGGCCGGGGCCGGGTGCCCCGCCGTGGGGTGCTGTGGGCGCTGGCCGGGGTGCTGGTCGCCGGTGCCGGCGGGGGTGCGCTGGCCGCCCTGCCGGACGGCGGCCCGGGCGCGGGCCCCGGTGCGGGCGGGGACGCCCGGGCGGACGGGGCGCTGGTGCTCCCGGCGCCCGAGGCCGTCGCCGACCTCGACCTCCCGTGGCCGACGGACGGGCAGGCGGCCGTCGCCGTGGCGAAGGCCGGCGTCCTCGGGGTCAAGGGACCGCAGCAGCAGCCGGTGCCGATCGCGAGCGTCACCAAGGTGATGACGGCGTACGTCGTCCTGCGGGACCACCCGCTCAAGGACGGCGAGGACGGGCCGACGATCACGGTCGACGCGCAGGCCGCGGCCGAGTCGGTCTCGGCGAGCGAGTCCACGGCTCCCGTCACCGAGGGGCAGCGGCTCACCCAGCGCAAGCTGCTGGAGGTGATGCTGCTCCCGTCCGCCAACAACGTGGCCCGGCTGCTGGCCCGTTGGGACGCGGGCAGCCAGGAGGCGTTCGTGAAACGGATGAACGCGGAGGCGGCCCGGCTGGGGATGACCGGCACGACCTACACCGGGGCCAGCGGCTTCGAGGCCACGACCGTGTCCACCGCCGCCGACCAGCTCAAGCTGGCCCGCGAGGCGATGAAGGAGCCGGCGCTGCGGGCCACCGTGGCGCTGCGCAGCACCACGCTCCCGGGGCGGGCCGAACCGCTGCGGAACACCAACACGCTGCTCGACCGTCCCGGGGTGGTCGGCTTGAAGACCGGGTCGAGCACACCGGCGGGCGGCAACCTGATGTGGGCCCTGGAGGTCCCGGACGGCAAGGGCGGCCCGGGTCGCCGGCTCGTCTACGGCGTGGTGCTCGGGCAGCGCGCGGGCACCACGCCCACCGAGGGCCTGCGGGCGGCGCTGGAGAACAGCGGTCGGCTCGTCGACGCCCTGCGGCAGAAGCTGCCGGGTGCCCTGGCGGCGCTCGACGGCGGTCAGCGGGAGTGGGCGTGAGCGCGGGCAGCGGGGCGGCTCCGGTGGTGGTGGCGGCCTCCGGGCCCGGCCACCGCGGTCCGGCCCGTCGTCCGGGCCGTCGTCCGGCGCGGCAGGGGCGGCCGCGCGGGCGGCTGATCGTGGTGGCGGCCCTGTTCTGCGCCGCCCTGATGGCCCTGAACGCCCAACTGCCCAACGGCGTCGGCCATCTCGGCAGCCTCTGGCAGACGGTGCTGCCCTGGTCGGGCGTGGCCGTCGCGCTGCTGCTGCTCCTGGCGGCGGTCCGGCGGTCCGTCCTGGCGGCGGCCGCCGTCCTCGTCCCCGCCCTCGTCTGGACCGTGCTCTTCGCTCCCGCCCTCGTCGACAAGCGCGCCGGCGGCGGGGACTTCACCGTGGTCAGCCACAACGTCAACGAGGAGAACCCCGACCCGCGCCGGACGGCCCGCGCGCTGGCCGCCTCGGGCGCCGACGTGCTGGCGGTGGAGGAGCTGGCGAGCCGGGCGCAGGAGACCTACCGGCACGAACTGGCCGCCGCCTACCCCTACTCCGAGGTGCGGGGCGGCGTCGGGCTGTGGAGCAGGTACCCGCTGGAGGCGGTGGAGCCGGTGGAGATCATGCCCTGGACCAGGGCCCTGCGCGCCACCGTCCGGACCCCGAAGGGCCCGGTGGCCGTCTACGCGGCGCACCTCGCCTCGGTCCGGGTGCACCCGGCCGCCGGCTTCACCACGGCCCGCCGCAACGAGGCGGCCGCCAAGCTGGCCGAGGCCGTACGGGCCGAACGGCTCCCGCGGGTCGTCGTCCTGGGCGACTTCAACGGCTCGGTCGACGACTCCGCGCTGGACGCGCTCACCGGGCCGCTGCGGTCGGCGCAGCAGGAGGCGGGTGACGGCTTCGGCTTCACCTGGCCGGCGTCGTTCCCGGTGGTCCGGATCGACCAGATCCTGGTGAAGGGCATCACCCCGCGCTCGGCGTGGACCCTGCCCGACACCGGCAGCGACCACCGGCCGGTCGCCGCGACCCTGCGGCTGTGACCGGCCGCCGCCCGACCCCCGGCAAGCCGTCCGGCCGCCGCCCCGGTGGCGCCCCGGGCATCCTCGGTGCCCCGCCCCGTGCGGCTACGATCGGTCACCAGTGAGCTCGAACGAGCGCGAATCCCCAGGCCACGACACGGGAGAACTCTTGTCCGGAACCCGCGTACCCGACCCGGTCAGCGTGCTGGTCGTCGAAGACGACGCGGTCATCCGCCGCTCGGTCCAGCTGGCCCTGGAGCGCTACGGGTACCGGGTCGAGGTCACCGGGGACGGGCTCGACGGCCTGGAGGCCTTCCGGGCCGGGGCGCACGACGTGCTGATCCTGGACGTGATGCTGCCCGGCCTCGACGGCATCGGCCTGTGCCGGCGGATCCGCGAGGAGGGCCTCACCCCGATCCTGATGATGTCCGCCCGCGGCGACGCCCTCGACGTCGTGGCCGGACTGGAGGCCGGCGCCGACGACTACGTGGTCAAGCCCGTGGACATCCCCGTCCTGGTCGCCCGCATCCGTTCCCTGCTGCGCCGCGCCACCTTCCACCGGGAGCCGGCCGGGGAGCGCGTCCAGGAGCCCGCGCCGGAGCGCCCGCAGGACACCCGGCCCGGGCCGGACCTCCTCGTCCTCGGCGACCTGACCATCGACCTGCGCGGCCTGGACGTCCGGCTGGACGGTCGGGCCGTCCCCCTCACGCCCACCGAACTGCGCCTGCTGCTGGCCTTCGCCGAGAACCCCGGTACGGTCCTGGACCGCCGCCGACTGCTGCGCGACGTCTGGGACTACGGCTGGGAGGGCGACACCCGGGTCGTCGACCTCTGCGTGGTGCGGCTGCGCAAGAAGATCGGCGCCGACCGCATCGAGACCGTCCGGGGCTTCGGCTACAAGCTCGTCCGGAGCTGACCGGATGACCGGGCGAACCCGCGACCCGCGCCGCCGTGAGCCGCGAACCCGCGACCCGCGCCGCCGTGAGCCGCGAACCCCCGACCCGCGCCGCCGCCGAGACCTGTGGCGCCTCAACCCGCGCTCCCTGCGCTGGAAGATCGCCGCCCTGGTCGCACTCGCCTGCTGCACGGTCGCCGCGACGATCGGCCTGCTCGTCCACCGGGCGACCGCGGAGCGCGGCGACCGGACCGGACGCGACCGCGCGATCGCCCAACTGAGCGCCGCCGAGAAGGAGTTCACCCGCACCGGCCGCCGCCCCGACCCCGCCGACCTCCAGCCCCCGGCCGACCTGCCCGGGCCGCTGGCGCACGCCGTCGCGAACCTGCGGACACCGGGGGAGTACGCGCTCTGGTACGACGTCAAAGCGCCCAACTGGTACTGGATGTGGGCGGCCGTACCCGTCGGCGACAACCAGGTCCTCACCGTCCGCACCGACATGAGCGCCGAGGTGCGCAACCTCCAGCTGCTGGACCGGAACATGGTCAAGGCCGCCCTCGTCGCCCTGGCCGTGATCGTGCCCGTCACCGCGCTCGCGGCCGAGCAGATGAACCGGCGGCTGCGCCACGGCTCCCGGACGGCCCGCCGGATCGCCGACGGCGAGCTCGACGCCCGGATCGGCCGCCGGGGCCGCGCCCGTGACGAGATCACCGAGATGTCGGCGGCCGTGGACGAGATGGCCGGGACCCTGCAAGGGCGGCTGGCCGCGGAGAAGCGCTTCACCGCCGACGTCGCCCACGAACTGCGCACCCCGCTGATGGGCCTGGTCACGGCGGCCGGACTGCTGCCCGAGGACGACGAGGCGGCGGACCTGGTCCGGACCCAGGTCCGCACCCTGCGCGGCCTGGTCGAGGACCTGCTGGAGGTCTCCCGGCTCGACGCCGGGGCCGAGCGGGCCAAGCTCGACGAGGTCCCCCTCGGCGACCTCGTCGCCCACGCGATCGGGCAGGCGGGCGGCGACACCCGGTTCCGGCCGGCGGCCCCCGCCGTCGTCCGGACCGACCCGCGCCGGGTGGAGCGCATCGTCACCAACCTGGTGGCCAACGCCCACCGGCACGGCGCCGCCCCGGTCGAGGTCGCCGTCACGGGCAGCCGCGTCACGGTGCGCGACCACGGCCCCGGCTTCCCGGCCGACCTCCTCGCCCACGGGCCGCAGCGCTTCCGCACCGGCGCCGCCGAACGCGGCCAGGGCCACGGCCTCGGCCTCACCATCGCCGTCGGCCAGGCCGCCGTCCTCGGCGCCCGCCTGACCTTCACCAACCCCCCGGACGGCGGAGCCCTCGCCACCCTCGACCTCGCCACCCTCGACCTCGGCCACCCGGAGGGTCCGGACGCCCCGGAGGAGAGGGAACGCCCGGACGGCGTCTGAGGAGGTCAGGCCGGCTGCCAGGCCGCGTCGCCGAGGTGCGACAGCTCGTACGAGAAGATCGCCGCCTGGGTGCGGTGGTCGAGTTGCAGCTTCGTGAGCAGCCGGGACATGTACGTCCGCACCGAGGAGCCGGTGATCCGGAGGCGGTCGGAGATCTCGGCGTCGGTCAGCCCCCGCCCGAGCAGGCGCAGCACGTCCTTCTCCCGGGCGGTCAGTGCGCCGAGGAGCGGGATCCGGGACCAGTAGAGCGGCGGCTGGCGGTCACCGGCGCCGCCGGCCACGTCCCGCAGGGTCGACGGGGAGACGGCCGCGCCACCGGAGGCGACGAGCCGGATCGCGTTGCGCAGTTGGCCGGGAGGTGTCGACTTGAGCAGCCAGCCGCGGATGCCGGCGGTCAGCACCCCACGGGCCGGTCGGCCGTCGGAGGCGGGCGTCAGCACGATGACCGGCGGTGGCTTGAGCGAGCCCTGCACCAGCCGGGCGGTGTGGTCGAGGGCCGAACCGGGCGACTCCACCCCGATCAGGACGACGTCGGGTCGGAAGTGGTGCACGCACGCGATGAGGTCGACGTCCGGCTTCCCCTCGAACACGACCACGAGGTCGCCGCGCTCGCCGAGCGCCTGGCGCAGGCCCGTTCGGAAGTCCGCCCGGTCGTCGACCAGGGCGACGCGGATCGGGCGCCGGCCGGGGGTCTCCCGGGCGACCGGGGGCCTGCGCCCGGCGAGTGCGGGCGGGGTGCCAGCCGGGCGGCGGGTCGTGCTGCGGTCGGTGGTCATGGGGCGACTGTCACTCCTTCGGACAGGGCGCGGCGCGGGCGGTCAGCCGCGTGCGTCGGGCCGGGAGGGGGCGGGGAGGTACTCCGGGATCCCCCGGCGCAGGTGGCGGTGGTCGGTGAAGAGGCGCCGGATCTCACGGTCCCCGTCGCGCAGGGCCCGGGCGGCGCGCTCGTTCCGGTACCAGGCCTTCCGGGTCCGTTCCCAGCGGACGCCGTCGTGGAGGACGCGGTCGCCGGGCGCGAAGGCGGCGGGTACGGCGGGGTAGGGGACCGGCGGCAGGTCGTCCGGATCGTGGCGTCGGTACGCGAGGACCGGGACACGGTGGCTGCCGCTGAGGCGGTGGGTCCGGGGGAACTGCCAGAAGGCGTCCGGCAGTTCGACGGCGTCGCCGCGGGTGGGGCCGGTGACGGTGCGGACGGTCTGCCGGACGTGGCTGCTGCCGATCCGGAAGACCTCCGTCACGACGGCCTCGCTGCCGGAGGCGGTGTGGACCGTCACGTCACCCTGGGACAGCCTGCGCGCGGGGAGGTTCATCACGCCGGACGGGCCCACCGGGAGGTCCGGGTGGCGTGCGGCGGGTGTCAGCCGCCAGCCGGCCAGGTATCCGGCGAGCGCCCGGGCGGCCGCCGCCAGGGTGGAGGGCAGCGGGACGACGTCCCGGAGGACGGTCCCGGTGGTTCCGGTGGTCCCGAGGTGGTGATCGGCGCGGGGCCGGGTCGGGCCGTCCGGGCCTTCACCGGGCGGCTGCGGACCCCGCCCGCTCCCGGGCCCTCCTCACAGCCCGGACCAGGGGCGGTGCGGGGCCCGTAACGCGACCGAAGCGATCACCGTCGCCGGTTGCAACACCCGGTTCCTACGGTGACTTCCGGCCGGAGTACGGTATCCGGCTGCTGGTTGCCGGCGGATGCGACCGGCGGTGCCACGGCACTCGTACGGGTGAGGGGGGCAACGATGGCGGGGACGGACAGGAGCCGGGTGCGGACGGTCTGCTCGTACTGCGGGGTCGGCTGCGGGATCGTGCTGGACCTGGAGCAGGACGCGGGCGGCCGCCGGACCGTCGCGAAGGTGTCCGGCGACAAGGCGCACCCCGCCAACGGCGGTCGACTGTGCACCAAGGGAGCGACGCACGCCGACCTGCTCGCCGCGCCCGGGCGACTGGAGACGGCCCTGATGCGCACCGCCCGCGGCCGGCCGCGGGAGCCCGTCGACGTGGAAGCGGCGGTGGCGGCGGTGGCCGACGGGCTGCGGGCGGTCCTGGACGAGCACGGCCCCGACGCGCTGTCCTTCTACGTCTCCGGGCAGATGAGCCTGGAGGCCCAGTACCTGGCGAACAAGCTGGCCAAGGGGTTCGTCCGGACCACCGGGATCGAGTCCAACTCCCGCCTGTGCATGGCCAGTGCGGGCAGCGGCTACAAGCTCTCGCTCGGCGCGGACGCCCCGCCCGGCTCGTACGCCGACTTCGACAGCGCGAACGCGTTCCTCGTCATCGGCGCCAACATGGCGGACTGCCACCCGATCCTCTTCCTGCGGATGGCGGACCGGATCAGGTCCGCCGGTGCGAAGCTCATCGTCGTCGACCCGCGCCGCAACGCCACCGCCGACCGGGCCGACCTGTTCCTGCAGATCAGGCCCGGCACCGACCTCGCCCTGCTGAACGGCCTGTTGCACCTGCTGGTCGAGAACGGGCACACCGACGAGGAGTTCATCGCCGAGCACACCGACGGCTGGGACGGCATGCCGGGTTTCCTGGCCGACTACCCGCCGGCCACCGTCGCCGGGATCACCGGCATCCCGGAGGAGGACATCCGCACCGCCGCCCGGTGGATCGGCGAGGCCGGCGACTGGATGAGCTGCTGGACCATGGGCCTCAACCAGTCCACCCACGGCACCTGGAACACCAACGCCCTGGTCAACCTGCACCTGGCCACCGGCGCGATCTGCCGGCCGGGAGCCGGCCCGCTCTCCCTGACCGGACAGCCCAATGCCATGGGCGGCCGCGAGATGGGGTACATGGGACCCGGCCTGCCCGGCCAGCGCTCCGTCCTCGTCGACGCCGACCGCGCCTTCGTCGAGGACCTCTGGGGCATCGCGGCGGGCACGCTGCGCGCCGAGACCGGGCGCGGCACGGTGGAGATGTTCGAGCGGATGGCCGCCGGGGAGATCAAGGCCTGCTGGATCATCTGCACCAACCCGGTCGCCTCGGTGGCCAACCGCAGGACCGTCATCGCCGGCCTGGAGGCCGCCGAACTCGTCATCACCCAGGACGTCTTCGCCGAGACCGAGACCAACGCGTACGCGGACGTGATCCTGCCCGGCACGCTGTGGGCGGAGTCCGACGGCGTGATGATCAACTCCGAACGCGGCCTGACCCTCGTGCCCGGCGTCGTCACCCCGCCCGGCCAGGCCACCGCGGACTGGCAGCTGATCGCCCGCGTCGCCTGCGCGATGGGCTTCGCCGACGCCTTCACCTACGCGAACTCCGAAGAGGTCTTCGAGGAGATCAAACAGGCCTGGAACCCGCACACCGGATGGGACGTGCGGGGCGTCACCTACGAGCGGCTGCGCCGGACGCCGGTGCAGTGGCCCGCCGCACCGGGCGGGCCCGACCGCAACCCGATCCGCTACCTCAACGACGGGATCAGCCAGGCCCTCCTGGAGCGGGAGGACGGCACCCGGCCGAGACTGAACTTCCCGACCGCGAACGGCCGCGCGCAGTTCTTCCCCCGACCGCACCTGCCGGCCGCCGAACTCCCCGACGACGACTACCCGTTCGTCCTCAACACCGGCCGGTTGCCACACCAGTGGCACACCCTCACCAAGACCGGCAAGGTCGCCAGGCTGAACAGGCTCGATCCGGGCCCGTTCGTCGAGATCCACCCCGAGGACGCCGCCGCGCTGGACGCCCGGGACGGGGACCGCATCGAGATCGCCTCCCGCCGCGGCCGGGCGGTGCTGCCCGCCGTCATCACCGACCGCGTCCGGCCGGGCAGCTGCTTCGCCCCGTTCCACTGGAACGACCTCTTCGGCGAGTACCTCGCCGTCAACGCCGTCACCAACGACGCCGTCGACCCGGTGTCCTTCCAGCCGGAGTTGAAGGCCTGCGCGGTGTCGATGCGGGTGGTTGCCGCTCCTGTTGCCGTTCCTGCTCCTGCTGCTGCTCCTGTTGCCGCTCCGGCCCCGGCTCCGGCTCCGGCTCCGGCGGTGGCCGGCAGCCCGGCCGCTGCCGTGCCGGCCCTCGCCGCGCTGCTCGGAATCGGCGACCTCACCCCGCCCGCCCTCACCGAACCGGAGCGCCGCTACCTGTCCGGCTACCTGTCCGGAATCGAACTCGCCCCGCCCGGCGGGGTTCCGGTGCTTCCCGGGGACGCCCCCCTCGGCCCGGCGACGGCACAGTGGGTCAACGGTCTGACGGCCGGGATGTTCTCGCGGACCGCTGCCCCGGTCGCGCCCGTCCCCGGGCCTGCCGCGCCGGTGCCCGAGACGTCGGTGCCCGAGGCGTCCGTGCCCGTCCCCGGCACGACCGCCGATCCGGCCCGGAGCCTCCTCGTCCTGTGGGCCTCGCAGACCGGCACCGCCGAGGAGTACGCCGCCACCGCCACCGCCGCCCTGGCCGAGGCCGGCCGCACCCCGGCCCTGCACGCCATGGCCGACGCCACCCCACGGCAACTCACCTCCGACACGGACCTGCTGATCATCACCAGCACGTTCGGCGACGGCGAGGCCCCGGACAACGGTGCCCGCTTCTGGCAGGACCTCGTCGCTCCGGGCGCTCCGCGCCTGGAGGGCGTGCGCTACTCCGTGCTGGCGTTCGGCGACTCCAGCTACGCCGACTTCTGCGGCCACGGCCGCCGACTGGACGAGCGCCTCGCCGAACTCGGGGCCACCCGCCTGCACCCGCGTACCGACTGCGAACCCGACGACGACGGGCCCGCCTCGCACTGGCTCGACGAGGTCACCGCCGCTCTCGCCAGGGCGGGCGCCGTGGTGGGGCCCGGTGGGGGAGTCCCGGCCGAGGTGGTGCCGACCGCCGCGCCCCCCTCCTCCGGCCCGGCCGGACCCGTCACGTACTCGAAGTCCGCCCCCTTCGCGACCCTCCTGATCGGCAATCGGGTGCTGAGCCGGTCCGGATCGCGCAAGGAGGTACGGCAGTTCGCCTTCGACACCCGCGGCGGTGAACTCGCCTACGAGGCCGGTGACGCCCTCGGTGTCTGGCCCTCGAACGGGGCCGCGCTCGTCTCCGAGTGGCTGGCCCTCACCGGTCTCGATCCCGAGGAGACCGTCCAGCTGCGCGGCGACGGAGGGATCCCCCTGGGCGAGGCCCTGCGGACCCGGCTCGACATCACCCGCCTCACCCCGGACCTGCTCGGGTTCGTCGCCGAGCGGACGGGGGACCGCCGGCTCAGACGGCTGCTGCGGCCCGGCAACACGGGCGAACTGGCCAAGTGGAGCTGGAGCCGGCAGGCCGCCGACGTCATCGGCGAGTTCCCCGTCCGGGCCTCCGCCGCGGAGTGGGCGGGCGTGCTCAAGCGGCTCCAGCCCCGGCTGTACTCGATATCCTCCAGCCCGCTGGTGCACCCGGGCGAAGTCCACCTCACGGTGTCCGTCGTCCGCTACACCAACGACCTCGGCCGCGATCGCGCGGGTGTCTGCTCCACCTACCTCGCGGACTGCGCCGACGACGGTCCGGTCCAGGTCTTCGTCCAGCCTTCCCGCCACTTCCGGCCGCCGACGGCCCCCACCACCCCGATGATCATGGTGGGCCCGGGGACCGGCGTCGCGCCGTTCATCGGGTTCCTGGAGGACCGGCGCGCCCGCGGCCACACCGGACCGAACTGGCTGTTCTTCGGCGAGCAGCGCGAAGCCACCGACTTCTACTACCGGGAGGAGTTGGAGGCGTACCGGGCATCCGGTCACCTGGACCGCCTCGACGTCGCGTTCTCGCGCGACCAGCGCAACAAGGTCTACGTCCAGGACCGCATGCGCGAGCACGGCGCGCGCCTGTGGCGGTGGCTCCAGGACGGCGCCCACTTCTACGTCTGCGGCGACGCCGGCCGCATGGCCAAGGACGTCGACCGAGCCCTGCGGGAGATCGTCGCGGCCCACGGCGGCACGGACGAGGAGACGGCCGCCGCGTACGTCCGTCAACTCGCGAGCGACAAGCGCTATGTCCGTGACGTCTACTGATCCCGCCGCGCCGGCCGTGCGGACCCGAACGCGGCGAACCCGACTGGATCGGAGCGGACCGGACCGAATCGGAACGGACCGGACCTGATCAGACCGAGAGCGAGATCTCGGTCGACTTGATCAGAGCGACGACGGGGGAGCCGGCGGCGAGGGCGAGGGCCTCCACGGCGTCCTTGGTGATGGCGGCGGTCAGCTCGCCGCCCTCGACGTCGACCTTGACCGAGCCCATGGCCCCGCCGGTGGCGACATCGGTGACGGTGCCCGCGATCTGGTTGCGGATCGAGATGCCCTCGACCCGGGTGGTCGCGAGGGAGATCTCGGTGGACTTCACGAGCGCCTTGACGGCCGTGCCCTCGGCGATGCCGAGGTCCTTCACGGCGTCGGTGGTGATCGCCGCGGTGATTTCCTGACCGCCGACCAGGCGGACCTTCACCGCGGACATGGCCTCGCCGGCCGTGACGGAGGTGACGGTGCCGGGGATCTGGTTGCGGATGCTCAGGCTCATGGACGTACGCCTCACTCGGGTCGGTCGTGGAAACCGCGGCTTTCGGGCCGCCACCGGCCACGCTAGCCGCGCCGATCACGCCCCGGAGGAAGCCCCTCGCATCCGCGAGGGCAAGGGGCGCGGAGGCGTCGCATTTCCCGTTCGGTCGAACGTCAGGAGAATTCGGGCTCTCGGGCCTCCCCTTTCAGAGCTTTCGGGGCTGCGGATCGCCGCCGCCCCTGATAGGCGGCGGCGTGGCCGCGGGGCAGGGGCCTGACGGCGCCTCCCGGAGCCGCCGTCAGGCCCCGCCCAGCACCTCCACCAGCGCGGTCAGGAACTCCTCCGGCCGTTCCAACTGCACGCTGTGCCCGGCCCCTTCGACGGCGACCTCGCGCACCCGCCCGCCCGCGGCGGCGTAGCGGTCCAGGACGGCGCGGGTCTGCGCCACCATCGGCTGCGCCGGGCAGGTGTCGGCGCCGGGCCAGCCCGGGACGGCGCCGATCGCCCCCAGGTGGGCCAGGTCGAAGAGCGAGGTGTCGGAGACGATCACGTCGGCCGTGCCGCGGATCCACAGGACCGGCGGCTTCGGTTCGACCGACTCCAGGTCGTCGATCCGGAAGTGGGTCGGCGCCATCGAGTTGAGCACCCCGCGGTCGCCGGGCCGGAAGCCCGGCCAGGCCCCGCTCGGGCGGCTGTCGCCCGGGTAGTGGTCCTCGCCGGTCCGGGTGGTCAGCATCGCCGCCAGGTAGCGGTCCGGGTCCGGCAGCGGCTCGCTGACGTAGGCGGTGTTCAGCACGGAGAGCGGCGCGAACGGCGACCCGGAGCCCGTTTCGCCCTCGCCCAGCAGCCGGACGAACTCGGGTGCCGCGCCGCCGGCGCCCGATCCGGCCCCGTCGGGGGAGTTGAGCCGCCCGTCCACCCCGTGGGTACCGCCGAACCCGTAGGGGGAGACCGGATTGACCAGGGTGAGCGTACGGACCAGCTCCGGGCGGTCGCGCAGCAGTTGCAGCGCCACGCCGCCGCCCATGCTCCAGCCGACCAGGTGGACCGGGCCGAGGGCCAGCGCCCGGAGGTAGGACAGCAGGTCCTCGCTGTGGTCGCGCAGGCCCCGGGTGGCGTCCACCGGCAGCGGCTCGGTGCGGCCGAAGCCGCGCAGGTCGGGTGCCAGCGGGCGGTAGCGGTCGGGGAGCGCGGTCATGGTCGGGTGCCAGAAGGCGCCGGAGGAGACGTTCCCGTGCACCAGGACCACGGGTTCCCCGGTGCGGCCCTCGACCTCGGCGTGGTGCACGGTGAGCCGGTCGGTGGTGACCAGTCGTTCGGTGACCAGTCGTTCGGTGATCGGTCGCTCGGTGGTCGGTTGCTCGGTCGTCGGTCGCTCGGTGGTCATTCGGATCGTCCTCAGTTCAGCCAGCCGGCGACCTGCGCGCCCGCGGCGCCGTCCCAGCCGAGTTGCAGGTGGTTGGCGAGGGGGATCAGCGCGGTGCCGCCGACGGTGCCGAAGCCGGTGGTGTCCAGCGCGCTGGACACGAACACCACGCCGTCGCTGGGCCCCCGGTTCTCGTTGAAGATCCCGACGATGCTCGGCGTGCCGCCGGCCAGGAGGTACGCCGTCACCGAGGAGGGCACTCCGGCCCGGTGCAGCGGGGCGATCAGCGAGCCGGCGTCGATCGCGGCCTGGATGCCGCCGCCGTCGGTGTAGAAGCCCTGCCCGCCGTAGTAGGTGGTGTACCAGTCCTGCTGGGTCTGGTCGACGCCGAACACCGAGTCCCAGCGTGCCAGCATCTGCCGCTGCCCCGGGTAGTCGTCGTAGCCGCCCGCCGCCGTGAAGGAGAACTCCGGGTGCGCGGTGTAGGTGCCGTAGCAGGTCATGCGCAGGTGCGGGGACGGGGCGTTGACCGCGCCGCCGCACTGCGGCCAGATCGAGAAGTCGTGCGCCCACCCGTGCGCGAACGGGTAGTCGTAGCCGCCGTTCGGGCCGCCGAGGGTGATCAGCTTGCGCACGTCGCCCGCGTACGGGCGGCCCCAGGAGGGCTTCACCGAGGAGACGTAGGCCCGCGCGGACATCTCGCCCTTGCTCCAGCCCACCACGTCGACCTGCGGGACGCCGAGCTTGGCGCGGATCAGCGCGACGGCGTCGCCGACCTCCTGGGCCTGCATCAGGTTGTCGCCCTGCTTGTGGGCGAACCCGATCGCGAACACCCGGTAGCCCCGCCCGGCGAGGTTCTGCATCAGCCCGGTGTTCGGGCAGGAGGCCGAGCCGCAGCCGTACCCGCCGGACTCGCCGGGGTTGGCCCAGGCCCGGTCCGGGTTGTCGTTGGCGCCGTGCACCAGCAGTACCGGGACCGGGTGCGCGCCGGTGTTCCAGCCGGGGGCCGAGTAGAGCAGGAAGCGGCCGGAGAAGGGCTGCTTGACGCCGCCGAAGAAGGTCAGCCGCTGCCCGTCCTGGTCGCCGCGGCCGTCCGGCGGGTACTGCTCCTGCCGGAAGCCGGCGGTGGTGTCGAGGTAGCGCTCCACGCGGTCCCAGCCGTTGGCGACGGTGCCGTAGGTCGCCTCCAGGCTCAGGTTGGCGGGCACCGCCGCCGCTGCCCGCCCCGCCGGGACGACCACGCCCACCAGCGCCAGCACGGTCGCGAGCAGCCAACCCGCGCCTCTGCGCCCACCACTGCTTCTCCCCGAGCCGTGTTCCATGCCGCGTCCACTCCTCCGCATCGCGCCGCCGGTTCGCGACACCCTACGAACGCCGGAGTGCCCTCCCTATGGCGGCGACCCATACCCCGGCGACCCTGCTGTGGTCGCCGACCACATGGTCAGGACGCGAACCTGGGCGACCCGGCACGATGACACCCAGGGCCTCGCGCCGACCGGGTCCTCTGGCGTTCCGCCGCCCCGCCGGTGGGTTGCCGAGGACCGACCGAACACTCCCGCAGATCAGGCGAGGAGCCAGTGGGCCAGGGCTGCGTCGTCCGATGTCTTGTAGCGCGGGTGGCGGCGGGCGTCCGGGTCCGCCGCCTCGAAGGAGCGGATCCTGTCGATGACGGTGTCCGGTCCGTGCGCCCGGGACAGCGCGGCGATGTGCGGCCAGGTGAGGAGGGCGTAGGAGTCGACGGCCTCGGTGATGCCGTCGGTGGCGAGGAGCAGGTCGGTCAGGCCGTCGGTCGGCCAGGTGGCGGTGATGGCGTTCTGGCCGGCCTCGGGGTCGGCTTCGGCGATCCAGTACCCGCCGGGGCGGTTGACCTGGGTGTTCTGGAAGTCCCGCAGTTCGCGCAGGATTTCGCGGTGGCGCTCGTCGAAACCGTGGCCGTCGCGGAGCCGGGACCGGTAGAGGGACGCCTGGGGCTGGGCGTCGACGAGGTGCGCGAGACGGTCGTCCCGGAGCTGCAGGAGGGTGCCGTCGCGGTGGATGGCGGTGATCGGACTGTCGCCGAGGACGGCGACGTCGACCTGGTGGTCCGCGAGGCGGGCGACGGCGACGGTCGCGGCCGGGGAGCGCCCGGGAATCAGGTGGTGGTCGCGGGCGAGGCCGCCGATGGCGGCGGTGAGGACGTCTCGAAGGTCGGCGCGGGGTGTTCGGGTCAGCAGGTCGGCGATCCGCTCGCCGAGGGCGCCGGCGTACCAGCCGCCGCGTGGCTGCTCGTCGGTGACGGTGCTGACGCCGTCCAGGACGACCAGGGCGTGGTCGAGCACCACGATCCGGTCCTCGGTGGGGCGGTTGTCCTGTCCGGCGCGCTCGCCCGTGCGGACGACGGGCACGGTGGAGGTGGTCGACATCGGGGGTGTCCTTCGCGGGTGTGGAAGCGGTGGTCGGAGCTCAGGCGGTGTGCAGGGCCGTGGTGATGATGGCCCGGGCGTCGTCTCCGTACACGGCGGACTCGTGAAGCCGGTCGAAGGCCCGGTGGAAGATCTGGACACGGTCGCCGGTGATCGTCTCGCCCCCTCGGTAGCCCTCGACTTCGACTCGGGTGCCGTCGAAGATCCCGAATCCGTCGCCGGGGTAGACAGCGAGCCGCGCGCGGGTGGGGATGATGCCGAGGGCGAGGCCGGGCAACGCCAGGGCCTCCAGGAGGTGTTCGAGCTGGGCCCGCATGACCTCTGGGCCGCCGATGCCGGTGCGCAGCGCCTGCTCACCGAGCAGGACGTGGAAGGTGCGTCCGCCGACGCCGAAGTACTGGGCGCGGGCGACGCGCTCGGCGGCACCGGCCTCGATGTCCCGCGGGATGCCGTGCAGGTCGACGACGAGGCGCAGGACCTCCTCGGCGTAGGCGCGGGTCTGCAGGTTTCCCCAGACGAGGGCGGGGCTGTAGCCGTGGTAGTGCGTGGTCTGCTCGACGAGTCGGCGGAACTCGGCCTGGGTCGGGCCGGTCCCCTGCTGGAGAAGAGCCGGCCAGTCGATGGCGGCCGGGGCGGTGGCGGTGAGGTCCGGGGTGGGGAGGGTGGCGTCGGACATGCGGTTCCTCCTGGGAACGGGCTGCGGTGCGGGGCCTGCTGGACTGGTTTTCCCCGCCCGGCGCACGCACGCGCCGGGCGGGGACGGCGAACGCGGGGTCAGCGAGCGGGCTGCGACGGCTCGGCGCCGTCGGAGCCGCCGGCGAGGGGGATGGTCGCGACGGGCTCCCAGGACAGCTCCCAGGCCGACTCGCCACCCGGACGTGGGAACTGCTGGAATGTCACGTCGAGCAGCTGGAGCGCGCTGAAGCGAACGGAGGCGTGGCTGGGCGAGATCTTCCGCAGGGCCGTCTGCAGCGCGTCGGAGGACACCTCGGCCCAGGCGTAGCCGAGCGAGATGTGGTGCCGGCCGCCGTTGTGGAGCAGCGCGCCGGGCCCGCGGACCTCGCGAATCGCATCGCGGACCCGCTCGCGCAGGTCGACCAGGCTCTCATCGGGACCGAGGTCCAGGAAGGCCCCGGCTCGGTTGGCGATCGGGGAGCCGGCCGTGACCTCCAGCGGGCCGGTGAAGGCCAGGTGCGTGTGGAGGGCTGCTACCAGGTCGTCGCGTTCCTCCGGGGCGATCTTGTCGGCGGTGGTGTCGGCGACCATCTCGATGGTGCAGTGCAGCGTGCCGTCGCCGAGCGGCGTGATCGGGTAGGGGCTCATCGCCTCCCGGCACTCGTCGACCAGCCGGGCCAGGGCGAGGTCGGACTGCAGGTCCGGAACGGCGTAGACGTGCAGGACGCGGGCGCCGTCGGGCCACGGCGCGCCCTGGAACTTCGGAACGAACTTCTCCACGATCGCTTCTCCGTCACGTTGGTGCGGCAGCCGTTACGCGTGGGGCGGCGCGGCCTCGCCGCTGCTGGGTCAGGACTGGCCGAGACGCAAACGGCGGGCGCGCTCGAAGGCGTAGCAGGGGGCTGGAGCGGGGTGCTGGCGTTCCCACACCGGCCACACGCTGGAGACAGTGGCGTTGGTGCGGATTCCGGGCCGGATCCGGCGGCCGAGGTCGGAGGCGAGGCGGTCCGAGCGGGCGGCGAGTTCGGGGGTGTCGGTGTCCTGGACACCGTAGCCGCACGACATGTGCCACCAGAAGTGCGTCTCGGCGGGCGGGAGTTCCGGGCCGGCGGCGGTGAGCTCGGCCCGGATCAGGGCGGCCACCTCCCGGACATGCTCAGGCTCCGATCAGGTCGAGGTAGTGGGCGACGTACGGCGGGGTCTTGAGTGCGGCGACCTCGGAGAACGGCACCCAGGCGATGCCCACCCCTTCGTCGCCGAGCCGGATCGCGTCCTTCGGGCCGGTGTACACCGCGTGCAGGACGCGAGTCATCGCCGAGACGTGCTCGTGGCGGGGGCCGGGCAGCTCCCGGACGTCGGTGATGGTGATCCCGGCTTCCTCGAACACCTCCCGGGTCGCGGTCTCGCGCGGCGTCTCGTCGTGCTCACGCCACCCGCCGATCGGGGTCCGGTACCCCGGCCAGGCGATGCCCTCCTTGTCGTCCCGGTGGTGCACCAGCAGCTCGCCGTCCGGGGTGGTGACGAACACCACGACGCCCTCGAAGTCCTGGTGCGCCGGGGTCGGCCGCTCGATGTAGAGCACCCGACCGGAGCGGGCGGCGCGCAGCACCTGGAGCAGGTCCCGGTACTCCTGCGGCGTCATGAAGTGACGCCAGGTGTAGTCCGTCTCGAAGCGGAACTCGCAGTGCTCGGCCGGGTCGAGGACGATGCGGGCCTGCTGCTGATCGGTGAGCGTGCCGCCGTCGAAGACCCAGCCGATCGACGGCACGGGGCGGACGTGGTCGGCCTGCTGGTGGATGACGGCGATCAGCCGCTGTCGGCCGACCGGGTCCGGGTTCTCGGCGAGCAGGTCGAGGCCGATCTCCTCACGGGCCTCGCGCAGGGCGGTGTCGAACGGGGACTCGCCGGGCTCGGAGTTCCCGCCCGGCCAGTCCCAGCGCTCGGTGTCCACGGAGTTGCGCATTCCGAGGACGCGGCCCTCGTGGTCGCGCGCCAGGAAGCAGGCCCACGTCATCGGCCGGTCGATCGTGCCCAGGTAGCGGCTGGCGGGCTGCCACCCCGCGGCGAGGCGGTGGGTGAGCCAGGCGATCACCTCGCGGTAGCCGTCGCTGGTCGGCGGCAGTTCGTCCGGGCGGAACCAGCCGAAGGCGTCGTGCTCGGAGAGGGTCACCGCGGTCTCGTCCGGGACCGTGCAGGTGAAGACGAACTGACGGGTCAGGCGGCCTCGGGTGTCGACGAAGTCCAGGGCCCGCACGTACTCGATGTCGGAGCAGTGGAGGCCGGTCTCCTCGGCCAGCTCCCGGATCGCCCCGTCCCGGGGGTCCTCGCCGTCGTTCAGCCCGCCGGCCGGGTAGTCCCACAGGCCGGGCAGCACGTCGTCCTGCTTGCGGCGCAGCATCAGGATGCGGCCCTGCGGGTCGCGCACCACGGTTCCGGCCGCGAGCTTCTGGATGCCTTCGGTCAGGGCCTGTTCGGCGAGCAGCTTGTACGAGATCATGCGGTGGTCTCCTCCTTCGTACGGTTCCAGTCGCCCCAGGCTGTGACCGGCTGCCCGGCCAGGGTCTCGGCGACCTGCCAGAGCTTCCCTGAGCGGGAGCCCTTCACAAGGACGACGTCGCCGGGGCGTACCTCGCTCTGGAGCCAGGCGACGAACGGGCGCGGGCAGTGGCCAACACGCCGGCCTTGCGGCCGGAGATGAGTTCGGCGTCGCTCTCGGGCGGCAGGTACTCCATCATCTCGGCTTCGTCCTCGGCCGTCAGGTCGAGCTGCTGCGTGCTGCTCAAGCGGTGCCCTCCCAGCCCTCGGTCTTGGTGCGGATGGTGCGCAGGTGCTCGGTGAGGAACCATTCGGGGTCGCCGCCGAGCATGCAGAGCGTGACGAGGGCGGTGAGGGCGGTGTCGCACGCCTCGGCGCGCACGTGGTCCCAGGTGTGGGAGTGGCCCTTGTTCGGGCTGACCCCGAGCGCTCCGATGATGGCCTGGGCGAGCTCGCCGGCCTCCTCCTGGACCTTGAGTCCTTGCAGCATCCGGAGCTTTTCGGGATCGTCCTTGAAGCGCGAATTCAGCTTATTGGCAACCAAGTTGGCAACTTGCAGCAGCTCTTCCATGGGGGTTGATCCTGCTCCCTGTTCGATTTCGCATCCAAGCGCCGGGAGGTTCCCGGCGGTTCTCGGCGAGCCCGGGTCGAAGACCCCGAAGAGCACGTTTTCGATTCGGGTCGGGCCGCTCACCGCGAGGTCGGGTCCTCCTGAGGCTGGGGGTGGCCGGGCAGGCCGGGGCGGTCGGATCAGGGTGGAGCGTGTCGAGGCCGGGCGCCGGGCTGCCGTTCACCACCGGGACGGCTGCCAGCTCCACCAGGTCCGGCGGCTGGGCGTCGTTGCCCTCCACGTCCACGGCGACAACTCGGGGCCAAGTGCTGTAGTCCATGCGTTCCCCACGGGCGCCGGTCATGTCTGGACGAGCTCCCGCCTTCCGGAGGCGGCGTCGAATCCGTGGGTGGAGAACGCGCGCCCGCCAGCCAGGTGCGCTTCCACCGCGGCCTTGGAGGTCGGGAACATCGGACTGAGCATGACGTCGGAGGCGGGGTGCCAGCGCACCTCCAGGTGTTCGTCCGGCTCGACGTCGGCCAGCTCGCCCGTGAACTCGCTGGTGGCGAAGACGAAGAGGACGAACCCGCCGTGCTTCCGCCGAAGGAGCAGGATCCGGCCGCGGTCGTGGATCAGGCACCCGGCGCCGAAGCGCTCGATGCCGTCACGAGCAGCATCCTCCACGGGGGCCAGGACGGACGGCGGGACGTTGCGGCACATACGCTGCTCCTCGGGTCCGGACCGCTCGGGTTGAGCTGGGCCGATACGAGCTGAGCCCTTCATGTGCGTCCTGGCGTCATGATGGGTCATCAGGGATCACGTGTGGCAGCCGCGATGGGCCCTGATCTGGCGGGATTTGGACTGATGGACACCAGTCGGACGCCCTTTCGATCACTGAGGATCAAGTGGGTTCAGAGCCATCGGGTGTTGCGATCTTCGTGGAGCGATGCGCCTCCCCTGGTGTTCCGCCGCCCCGCCGGTAACATGAGTACCCCTCACGTTTCCGTCGTGTTCGCGCCAGGAGGCTGTCATGCCCGACCGCTACGACCTGCCGGCGGGGTTCCGCTGGGGTGCCGCCACCGCCGCCTACCAGATCGAGGGGGCGGTGGCGGAGGACGGCCGCGGCCCGTCCGTCTGGGACACCTTCACCGCCCGCCCCGGGGTCGTCCGCGACGGCCACACCGGCGCGGTCGCCTGCGACCACTACCACCGCTACCCCGAGGACATCGCCCTGATGAAGGGCCTCGGCCTCGACGGCTACCGCTTCTCCCTCGCCTGGTCGCGGATCCTGCCCACCGGCAGCGGGCCCGTGAACCCCGCCGGACTCGCCTTCTACGACCGCCTGGTGGACGCGCTGCTGGAAGCGGGCATCACCCCCCTCCCCACCCTCTTCCACTGGGACCTCCCGCAAGCCCTGGAGGACCACGGCGGCTGGCTCAATCGCGACACCGCCCACCACTTCGCCGACTACGCCGCCGTCGTCACCGACCGCCTCGGCGACCGCGTCCCCACCTGGATCACCCTCAACGAGCCCTTCGTCCACACCGTCTTCGGCTACGCCCTCGGCACCCACGCCCCCGGCCGCACCCTGATGTTCGAGGCCCTCCCGGCCGCCCACCACCAGCTCCTCGCCCACGGGTTGGCCGCCTCCGTCCTCCATGACCGCGGCCTGGAGGTGATGCTCTCCAACAACCTCACCCCGGTCGAGCCGGCCACCTCCTCACCCGAGGACGCGGCCGCCGCCGCGGCCTACGACGCCCTGCACAACCGCCTGTTCGCCGACCCCGTCCTCCTCGGCCGCTATCCCGACCTCTCCGCCCTCGGCGTCCCCGACGACATCTTCGGCGCCGTCCACCCCGGCGACCTCGACCTCATCCACACCCCCGGCCTGGACGGCCTCGGCCTCAACTTCTACAACCCCACCCGCGTCGCCGCCCCCACCGAACCGGGCCTGCCCTTCGACCTCGTCGACATCCCCGAGGCCCCCCACACCGCCTTCGGCTGGCCCGTCGTCCCCGACGCCCTCCGCCAACTCCTCATCCACCTGCGGGACTTCTACGGCAAGGCCCTGCCGCCCATCACCATCACCGAGAACGGCTGCTCCACCGCCGAGGACCTCGACGACACCTTCCGCATCGACTACCTCGCCACCCACCTCGACGCCCTCGCCGCCGCCACCGCCGAAGGCCTCGACATCCGCGGCTACTACACCTGGTCCCTCCTCGACAACTTCGAATGGGCCGAGGGGTTCAATCAGCGCTTCGGCCTCGTCCACGTCGACTTCGCGACCCAACGCCGAACCCCGAGGGCGTCGTATGCCTGGTACCGCGACCTCATCGCCGCCCACCGGAGGCGGTCCACCACGTAGGTGGGCCGATTCTTCCCGTCACCTTGCTGTGGCGAAGTGGGGAAGTGGCGAAGTGGCTCCCTGACCGCCGCCCTGACCGGCTGGGCTGACTCGTCCTCCGCCGCCGGCGCGGGTGAGAGGCGGCGGTCGGCCGGAGCGCCGCTGTGCCGGCGCCTACAGCCGGCGGAACACGGAGATCAGGGTTTCGATCTCCTGTGCGGAGAGCTTGTCGGTGAGGTGGCGGCGTACTGCGGTGTCCAGGCCGGGGTGTACGGCGGTGATGGCCGCCCGTCCGGAGTCGGTGAGGGCGACGGTGACGCCGCCGGCGCGTTCGCGGGTGACGAGTCCGCGTTTGCCCATGCGGGTGAGCTGGTGGGAGACGCGCGTGCGGTCCCAGCCGAGTGACGCGGCGAGCTCGCTCTGGCGCAGGCTGCCTCCCGCCTTGTTGAGGTCGGCGAGGATCGTCAGGTCCGGTTCGGACAGGCCCGCCGCCTCGGCGGTGTCCGCGATCACGCGGGCGCGGACGACCTCGTGGGCGCGTTTGAAGGCGCTCCAGAAATCGACGGGCCCGCCCATGGCGTCGGTCGTGGCCTCGTCCGGAGCGGCGGCCCCCGCGTTCGGTGTTGACATATCAACG
The DNA here is from genome assembly GCF_042755465.1 of Kitasatospora sp. NPDC059160. Classification (NCBI taxonomy): domain Bacteria; kingdom Bacillati; phylum Actinomycetota; class Actinomycetes; order Kitasatosporales; family Streptomycetaceae; genus Kitasatospora; species Kitasatospora sp. NPDC059160. The sequence goes on from NZ_JBHZCN010000006.1 coordinate 69,520, forward strand.
CGCCTCTTCCTAGTGTTGAGATGTCAACGCTAGCAGTCGGCTGCGCCCTCGGCAGCCCCTGTCGGCCGCGTCCATCCTTCCCGCCCCGCAGGAGGCACCGTGCAAACCCGACCCCTTGGAGCCGGCGGCCCGCAGGTCCCCCCGCTCGCACTGGGCTGCGCCGGCATGTCCGACCACACGGCCCCCGCCGACGAGGCCGACGCCATCGCCACGATCCGCACGGCCCTCGACGCCGGCGTCACCCTCCTCGACACCGCCGATTTCTACGGCATGGGCCACAACGAGGACCTCATCCGCCGTGCCCTGCGTGCCGGCGATCGCGAAAAGGCGCTGCTGAGCGTCAAGTTCGGCGCTCTGCGCGGCCCCGACGGATCCTTCGTCGGCATCGAGGGCCGTCCCGCCCACGTGAAGAACGCGCTCGCCTACTCGCTGCGCCGCCTCGGCGCCGACCACGTCGACATCTACCGCGCCGCCCGCCTCGCCCCCGACACCCCGGTCGAGGACACCATCGGCGCCCTCTCCGAGCTGGTCCAGGCCGGGTACGTGCGGCACATCGGGCTCTCCGAGGTGGGGCCCGAGACCATCCGCCGTGCCCATGCCGTTCACCCGATCTGCGATGTTCAGATCGAATACTCCCTGTTCAGCCGTGGTCCCGAGGCCAACGGCATCCTGGACACCTGCCGCGAGTCGGGGATCGGCGTCACCGCCTACGGGGTCCTCGCGCACGGCCTGCTCACCGGCACGTACCGGCAACCCGCCGGAGGCGACCCGCGCGCCCACTGGCTGCCCCGATTCCACCCCGACAACCTTGCCGCGAATCTCACCCTCGTCGAACGGTTGCGGCCTCTCGCCGACGCGCGCGGCATCAGCGTTGCGCAACTCGCCACCGCCTGGGTCATCGCCCGGAGCCGCGAGCGCGGCACCGTCGTGGCCGTCCTGGGCGCCCGGCGACCCCACCGCGTCGCGGAGGCCCTGGCCGCAGCCGACGTCGCCCTGACCGACGCGGACCTCCGCGCGATCGACGAGGCCGTCCCAGCCGATGCGGTGGCCGGAACCCGCTACGCCGCGCCCCTCATGGCGCTGCTGGACTCCGAACGCGGCCCGGATCCGTCGGCAAGCGCACGGAACTGACCGCCGACGGCCGACCGGACTCCCGTGCCCACCGGGCGCGGATCTCCGCCCCATCCACCCACAGAACAGGCTGCGCATCGTGAACACCTCTGCGTCACCGCTCACCGAGCTGGTCCGGTCCGAGAAGCCGATCGGAGTAGGGATCATCGGCCTCGGGGCGCACGGCAGTTGGGCCGAACGCTCCCACCTGCCGGCGCTGCGGGCCGTCCCGGGGTACGAGTTGAAGGCCCTGAGTACGAGTTCGAAGCAGTCGGCGGAGCGTTCCGGACAGAAGCACGGCGTCTCCCGAACCTTCGGGACGGCGGCCGAACTGGTCGCCTGCGAGGAGGTGGACCTCGTGGTCGTGGCGGTGAAGGTGCCGCACCACCGGGAACTGGTGCGGACGGCGCTGAGCGCGGGCAAGAGCGTGCTGTGCGAGTGGCCCTTGGGCAACGGGCTCGCGGAGGCCGAGGAGATGGCGCGGGAAGCGCGCAGCCGCGCTGTGCCGACCGTCGTCGGACTCCAGGCGCGGTCGCATCCGGCCCTCGCGTACGCACGGGATCTGGTGGCCGACGGCTACGTGGGGGAGGTGCTGTCGACGACGGTCGTCGGCTCCGGCGGTGCCTGGGGCGCCACCGTCGGCCCCGGCGATCACTACGTGCTCGACGCCGCCAACGGCGCAACACTGCTGACCATTCCTTTCGGCCACACCCTCGACGGACTCGCGTCCGTCCTGGGGGAGCCCGAGGGGCTGCGGATCCGACTGGCGTCGCGGCGTACGTCGGCCATGGACACCGAGAGCGGACAGCCCGTGCCCATGACCGCCGCTGACCAGGTGGTGGCCTCGGGACGGCTGCCGGGCGGCGCGGTGGTCACCTTCCACTACCGCGGAGGCATGTCCCGGGGCACCAACTTCCGCTGGGAGATCAACGGCACCGAGGGCGATCTCGTCCTCACCGCCCCGGTCGGCCATCCCCAGCTCAGCCCGGTCGCCCTCGAAGGCGGCCGCGGAACCTCCCCCGGACTCGCTCCCCTGCCGGTGCCGGAGTCGTACGTTCGCGTCCCGCACCTCGATCCCCGAGCCGACGCGCCGCTCTACGCGGTCGCTCACGCCTACCGGCAGTTCCTGGACGACCTGCGCGAGGGCACGTCGGCGGTACCCGATTTCGCGCACGGCGCCGCCCGGCACCGCAGCATCGAATCCGCCGTGACGACAGACCGACCTGACGTGCTGATCTCACCTGCGCCCGCGGTCCGCTGTGGTGACCACCGCTGTGGCGACTACCCGACCGCCGCCGGGGAGCGGGGTGCTTCGGCGGCGGTGTGCGGCTGGTAGAAGTCGCTGTGTCCTTCGACGTGGAGGTGGGGCAGGCGGCGGTCCAGCCAGCCGGGCAGCCACCAGTTGCCGCGGCCGAGCAGGTGCATCACGGCCGGTACCAGCAGCAGTCGGACCAGCGTGGCGTCGATCAGGATGGCCGACCCCATGCCGACGCCGATGACCTTGATCGGCAGGTCGGGCGCCGGGACGAAGGCCGCGAACACGGCGACCATGATGGCCGCCGCCGCGGTGATCACCCGCGCGGTGCCCGCCAGTCCGCTGACGATGGACTCCGCGTTGTCGTCGGTGCGCAGCCAGGCCTCACGCATCCGGCTCACCAGGAAGACCTCGTAGTCCATCGAGAGGCCGAACAGGACGGCGAAGGTCAGCACCGGGACGAAGGCCGGCAGCGGGGTGGGGCTGTCGATGCCGATCAACCGGCCGGCGGTGCCGCCTTCGAGGACGAGGGCGACCACGCCGTACGCGGCGCCGACGGAGAGCAGGTTCATCACCGCGGCCTTGAGGGCGACGGCGAGGCTGCGGAAGGCCACCAGGAGCAGGAGCATCGACACCGTGACCACGCCGCCGACGAGCAGCGGGATGCGGCCGGCGATGTTGTCGGTGCTGTCGATCGCGGCGGCGGTCGCCCCGCCGACGTGCACCCGGACGCCGGGGCCGACCGCGGCCGGGATGACGTGATCGCGGAGGTCGCGGACCAGGGTCTTGGTGGCGCCGGACTGCGGACCGCTGTCCGGGACGACGGTGAGCAGCAGCGAGCGGCCGTCGGCGCCGGGCACCGGCGGGCTCACGGCCGTGACGCCGGGCACCGCCTTCAGCGCGGCGGGCAGCGAGGCCGTCGCGTCGGCGGGGGTGCCCGGCGCCGACTCGGCGACCAGGACCAGCGGTCCGTTGCTGCCCGGTCCGAATCCGGCGGCCACCGTGTCGTACGCCAGCCGGTTCGAGCGCCCGGCGGGGTCGTTGCCCGCGTCGGGGAAGCCGAAGCGCACGCCGAGGAACGGCGCCGCGAGCGCCAGCAGGACGACGACCCCGGTGACGGCGCCGAGGACGCGGTGACGTTCGACGAGCCTGCTCCAGCGCAGCCAGCCGGCGCCCACCGGGCTCCCGCCCCGGGCGGCGCGGCGCCGGGGCACGGGCAGCCGGAGGCGCTCGACGTGGCGGCCGAGGTAGCCGAGCAGGGCGGGGAAGAGGGTGGCGGACGCGGCGATCACGACGAGCACGGAGAGGATCGCCGAGACCGCGGCGCCGCGCATGAACGACAGGCCCATCGCGAACAGCCCGAGCATGCTGACCACCACGGTCATCCCGGCGACCACGACCGCGCGGCCCGCGGTGTCCAGCGCGGCGACCGTGGCGGCCTCGGGGTCGAGTCCCTCGGCGCGCCACTCGCGGAACCGGGTGACCAGCAGCAGCGCGTAGTCGATGCCGACGCCGATCCCCAGCATCGCGGCGAGCGAGGTCGACCAGTCCGGGACCGGCATGATCGCGGCGAGGACCGGCAGCAGGGCGCTGCTGACCGCGAGCCCGCCGAGCGCGGTGAGCATCGGCAGGCCGGCGGCCACGACCGAGCCGAAGGTGATCACCAGGATCACGGCGGCGGCCGCGATGCCGATGGCCTCCGAGCCGATCGCGCCCTGCTCGGCCTGCTGGACCGTCATGCCGCCGAGGTGGACGCGCACGCCGCCGTCGACGGAGCGGGCGAGGTCGAGCAGCCGCTGGGTGTCCGCCTTCGGCATGTCGGGGGCGACGGCGACGTCCAGGCGGATCTGCCCGAGGGCGGTGCGGCCGTCGGCCGACACCCTGCCGCGCGGGCCGTACGGGTCGTCGATGCCGTTGACGTGCGGCACCTGGGCCATCCGGGCGAGCAGGTCCTTGACCCGGTCGCGGGTGGCGGCGTCGGTCACGCTGCCGTCGGTGGTCAGTACCAGGCTGATCGACTCACCGCCCAGCCCGGGGAAGTCCCGTGCCAGCAGCTGCTGGGCCTGCTGGGAGTCCGAGCCGGGCGCGGTGTAGTCCGCGCTGTACTTGCCGCCGAGGCCGGCCGAGAGGCCGAAGGCCGCGCCGGCGGCGAGCAGCCAGAGCAGCACCGTGCGGCCCCGGTTGCGGAAGCTCCAACCGGCTATTCGGCCGAGCGGGCCGGGCCTGTGCGGCCCGTTCCCCCCGGCGGCCGTCCGCCGGTCCTCGCGCGGTCCCTGGGACATAGTGGTCCTCCGTGCGTCGTCAGGGGCGCGGCCCCCGGCAGAGCGTTACGCTTCATAACGGGTCTTATGAAGCGTAACGTTTCCTTCGACGGGTACGGATTGTCAATGCGGTGACCGGTGCAGCGAGCCGATGGAGATGTGATGACGGGTGGGGCGACCGAGGAGGGCGGGGGGCGGAGCCGCCGTGAGCGGCTGCGCGCCGACACCGTGGAGGAGATCAAGCACACGGCCCTGGGCCTGATCGTCGAGCGCGGCGCGGCGAACCTCCGCTTCACCGACATCGCCCGCGTCATGGGGATGACCCCGCCCGCGCTGTACCGCTACTTCGCCGACCGGGACGAGCTGCTCACCGCCCTGGTCGCCGACTCGTACGACAGCCTGTCGGACGCGTTGGCGGCGACCGGCGGGACCGTGCCGCCGGACGACCTGGACGGACGCTTCGTGGCCACCTGCACCGGCTACCGCACCTGGGCGCAGCGGAATCCGGAGCGCTTCGCCCTCATCTTCGGCTCCCCCGTGCCCGGGTACGCGGCCCCGCCGGACGGGCCGACCGTGGTGGCCGCCCGGCGGGCGATGGAGCACATGGCCGAACTCGTCGCCGACACGGCCGAGCGCGGCCGGCTCGGCAGCCCACTGGTGCCGGACGCGGGGGAGGCCCTGATGCTGGCCTGGGCCACCGTGCACGGCTTCGTCGCCCTGGAGGCGCACGGCCACTTCCACGCGCTCGACCAGGACGCGCGGGACCGCCTCTTCGCGGTCCAGGCGGGCGTCGCCGCGCGCACCGCGGGCCTGTCGCCGGCCGCGGACCGGTGGTGACCAGGGCCCGCGCGGCGGACGGTCACAGCCGCCGCTGACGTATCGCCACCCGTCCGACGGGTGTCCCGGTCGATCCTCGGTGGGCCCCGGCGGCGGCGGGCACCGCGCGTGGCGCGGCCGAACGGGCGAATCCCACCCGCTGACGGGCGGTGACCGTACGTACGGCTCGACACCGGTCGGCCACGGAGTGTAGCCATACAGTGCTTCGGCCGGTGTGGTGCACGTGGGGCGGGAGAGGGACCGGTGGCCCGTGCGGTCGGGACGGGGCGCCGGGCAGGATGGGGTGCGGCAGGGAGGTGGGCGGATGAGAGGGCTCGGCGTCGGCGGTGCCGGGGTTGCCACGGCCCTCGCGGCCGCCGGGACCACGCTGGTGTGCGTGGCGGCCTGGTCGCTCCTCGCGCTGACCCACCCCGGGGTCGGGGGCGTCAGCGACCAGTACCTCTACAACGGCGTCTGGGTGGCGGTCGGCCTGGCGTTCACGCTCGCCGGCCTGTTCCTGGTGGTGAACCGGAACGGCCAGGCCCTGGGGGCGCTGCTGCTGTTCGCCGGTCTGCTGCAGTCCTTGCGCATGGTGACGCTGCTGGCGGCCGCGTTGGCCGGAGCCGGACCGACGGCCGTCACGGTGGTCGCGGGGGTGATGCTGGCCGCCGACATCGCCAACGCCTCCGTGGTGATCGGCTTCCCGCTCTGGCTTCCCGACGGCAGGTTGCTCGGCGGGGCCTGGCGCGGCATCACCGCCTCGGTGGCCGCCTGGAGCGCCCTGCTCGCCTTCGGCAACACCGCCCAGGTGCCCGCGTGGTACGGCCTGCCCAACCCGCTCCACCACACCGCGCTGTTCGCCTGGCTGGACGGGTGGCTCAGCCCGTACGCCGTCAGGGAGTTCGCCGCGACCCTGGTGTTCACCCTGACGGTGGCCGCGGTCCGCTGCTGGCGCCTGCCCGGACCGCACCCGTACCTGCGGGCGGTGATCGCCGCCTACCTGCTCTGGTGCGTGCTGGCCGTCGTCCCGCACTTCGTCGGCGAGTGGCTGCCCTACGCGGTCGTCGTGGCCGGTGAGGCCGCCTGGATGCTGGTGCCGATGGCCGCCTTCCGCCGTGACCGCCAACTCTCGCTGGACCGGGCCACCCGGCGCTACCTGGCGGCGTTCGCGTTCTGCGCGCTGCTGTTCGTCGGCGCCCTGCTCACCGCCTGCCTGACGTACCGCCTGCTGCCCACCGCCGGGCCCGGCGCGCGTTGGTGGCAGGTGGTGGCGGCCGGGGCCGTGGGTGCGCTGCTGCGGCCCACCGCCCGGGCGGTGGGCCGCGCCGTGGACCGGTACTACTACGGCGAGCGGGCCCACCCGTACCAGCTGGTCCGGCAGCTGGCGGAGCGGATGAGCCATGCCGTCGACCCGGCGGACGCGCCGCCGCTGCTCTGCCGGACGGTGGTGCAGGCCCTCGGGCTGCCGGCCGCCGTGGTCCGGGTGCGGACCCGGAGCGGGCCGCGGGAGCTGGCCCGGCTCGGGACGGTCGAGCCGCCCGGCGTCCGCTTCCCCCTCACCTACGAGGGCGCCGAGATCGGCGAGCTGCTGGTGCCGCCCCGCCTCGGGCAGTCCGAGCTGGACCGGCAGGACCGCGAGGTGCTGGGCCTCCTCGCGGACCAGGCATCGCCCGCGATCGCTTCGCTCGGCCTGTCCGAGGACCTCCGGGCCAGCCGGGAGCAGCTCGTCCTGGCCCGCGAGGAGGAGCGCCGCCGTCTGCGCCACGACCTCCACGACGGCCTCGGCCCCGCCCTCTCCGGCCTGCGCCTGCGCATCGACGCCGCCGGCACCGACCTGCCCGACGGCTCCGGGGCCGCCGCCTCGCTCACCGCGGCCTCCGCGGGCATCGGCCAGGCGATCACCGAACTCCGGCGGATCACCGGCGGCCTGACGCCCGGCCCCCTCGACAGCAAGGGCCTGGCCGACGCGCTCCGCCGACTTGCCGACACCCTCGGCAGCCGGGCCCTCCGGATCACCCTCGACCTGCGACCCGACCCGCTGCCCGCGCTCTCCGCCGCCGTCGAGGTCGCCGTCTACCGGATCAGTGGTGAGGCCCTGAACAACGTGGTCCGGCACTCGGGTGCCACCGCCGCCAGGCTCAGCCTCCGCGCCCTCTCCGACCGCGTCACCGTCGAGGTCGCCGACAACGGCGCGGGCTTCGCCGGCCGCGACTCCACGTCCGGCGTGGGCCTCCGCTCCATGGCCGAACGCGCCGAGGAGCTCGGCGGCACCTTCACCGCCGGCAACGCCCCCGCCGGTGCCGTCGTCCGCGCCGTCCTCCCCCGCGGCCGCGCCGACTGATCCGGGAGGTGGTCGTCGGGAGGTGGTCGGCGGGCGGCGGGAGTGGCCGGCGGGAGTGGGTGGTGGGCTGGGTAGGGTGCCGGGCATGAGCCGGAACGTGAGTGGTGCCGCGGGTGTCGGAGACCTGGTGATCGTCGGGGCGGCGGCGGTCGGTGGGGAGTTCGCGGGGACGGCGCAGGCGATCTTGGCGGAGTTGGTGCTGGGGGGCGCCGCGTTGGGGTGGGTGGAGCCGCCGTCGCTGGAGGAGGTGGCGGCGCTGGTGGAGGAGGTGGTGGCGCGGTCGCGGGCCGGGGACGGGGCGTTGCGGGTGGCGTACCTGGGCGGGCGGCCGGTCGGCTTCGGCTACTGGCTGCGCCACCGGCGGCCGACGCACCGTCCGCACGCGGAGCTGGAGAAGCTCGCGGTGTCCGCCGCCGCCCAGGGGCGGGGCATCGGGCGGGCGCTGACCACGGCGTTGATCGCGGACGCGAGGGCCGCGGGCATCGAGGTGCTCACCCTCGACGCCCGCGGCGACAACGCCGACGCGCTGCACCTGTACTACTCGCTCGGCTTCACCGAGTACGGGCGGCTCCCGGACTACGTGGCCGTCGGGGAGCGCCGGTACGACAAGGTGTTCGCGATGGTGGACCTGCGCCGGGGCCACCCCCGGACCTGAACCGGTCCGGGGGTGGCCCCGGGGGTGAGCCCGGCGCAGGCCGGCGTCACGCGGTGGGCTGCCGCCGGTCGACCACCGCCCGGAGCTTGCCGCTGGTGGGCGTCCGTTCGAAGGCGGCGGAGGGGGCGGTCTCGACCGTGACGTCGAGCAGGGCCTCCGCGACGGCCGAGCCCAACTCCGGGACGGCGGCCAGGAACGCGGCGCGGGCGGTGGCCGCAGGCGGGGCGTAGCGCTCGTCGAGGCGGACGGTGGCGTGCTCGCGCTCCGCGCCGGTGTCCAGGACCAGCTGGAGTTCGCCCTGGTAGCCGAACTCCTCCTGCGCCACCGCGCCGAGGCGCCGGACGTTGAGGAAGTACGTGCCGACCCGGACGACGTCCCCGTAGCGGCCGAGGAGTTCGATGCGGGGGGTGTGGCTGCCGCAGGGGCAGACGCCCTCGACGGTGCGGCCGAGGTCGCCGATCTGGTACCGCTCCAGGCGCTGCCCGGCCCGGGTGCGGCTGGTGAAGACCAGGCGGCCCGGCTGCCCGGCGGGCGCCGGGGTGTCGGCCTCCGGGGCCAGGATCTCCAGGGTGTGCAGGTCGGTCAGGACGTGGTGGACCGAACCCTCCGAGTGGGTGCACTGGTAGCCGAGCGGCCCCAGGTCGGTACTGCCGTACGCCGCCGAGCGGATCACCTCGACGCCGAACTCCTCGGTGAGCACCCGGCGTTGCTCCGCCGTGAAGTGCTCGCCGCCGTAGAACACCTTGCGGATCCCGCCGTACGCGCGCAGCGCGGTGGCCTGGTCGTGGAACAGCTGCCAGAGGTACGAGGGCATGCCGAACACGGTGTCCGCCCGGTGCGTCACCAGGGCCTCGGCGGTGGCGGCGTGGTCGGGGCCGGCGGCGATCGGGAGCTGGGTGGCGTTGAGGCGCTCCAGGATCGAGAAGAAGCTGATGAAGCTCCCGTACATGCCGCCGCAGTAGAACAGGTTGGCGGCGCGGTCCCGGGCCGGGTCGAACCCGGCGGCGAGCAGGCCGTCGGCGGAGGCCCGCATCTGGGTGTCGTAGTCGGCGTTGGTGAACACCGACAGGGCCGGGGCCCCGGTGCTGCCGCCGCTGCGGAAGTGGAGGTGGGCGTGCTCGGGAGCGAGGGCGCCCAACTGCTCCTGCACCCCGGCCTTGTCCAGCAGCGGGCCGCTCGGTGCGGCGGGGACGAAGGCGGGGGCCGCCAGGTCGTCCAGGCAGGCGGTGGTGGCGAAGGCCTCGTCGGCCCGGACGCTGACCCGGCGGCTGTAGCGCTGGAGCGCGTACACGCCGTCGTGGGGCTCGCCGTGGTAGCCGTCGAGCATCCCGCCGACCGGGGTGACCCGCAGCACGCCGGCGGCGAGCACCGCCTGCGACAGCCGGGCGACGTCGGCCCGGCTGCCGCCGATCGCGGCGGTCTGCAGGTAGCGGCGCATCGGGCGCAGCACCGTCATGGCGGAGCCGCGGGGCAGCGGCTTGACCCAGACGCTGCGGTGGAGCGGCGAGGCGGCCAGGGCGGGGCGGGTGTCGGCGAGGACGCGCCAGGACCCGTCCTCGGCGGCCAGGACCCGGGTCAGGCCGAGGTGTTCCTCCAGGCGGGCGATGAGTTCGGTGGTGGTGACCTCGGCGTGCTCGGCCGGTTCGAGTGCGGGCCGGGGGAGGCGGGCGGAGGCCTCGGCGAGGTGGGCGGCGAAGCGCTCGGCGAAGGCGAAGACCTCGGTGGCGGCGGTGGTGCCCTCGGTGCCCTCGGTGTCGAGGTAGATCACCTGGGGGCTGGAGCAGGCCTGCTGTTCGAAGCGGCAGACGTCGGCGGCGAGCGCGTCCAGGGTCCGCGGGTCCGACCAGGCGTCACGGGTCAGGTAGGCGAAGGAGATCCGGTGGCCCCACTCGACCAGGCGGCAGCCGGCCGGGACCAGTTCGGCGACCGAGCGGACGGCGTCCTCGCCGCCCCACACCGCCACCGCGTCGGCGGGCTCGCACAGCAGGCGCAGCCACTCGGTGCGGGAGGAGGGGAAGCGCAGTGCGACGATCCGGCGGGCCAGCGCGCCGGTCGGGTCGGCGGCGGCCAGCTCGGCGAGCAGGAGCTGGGGGAGCAATGTGTCGTTGCTGCTGGTCTTGAGCACGTTGAGGTTGCCGGTGAGCAGGCCCTCGATCACGCTCAGCGGGGCCACGGCGGCGGCGTTGCCGGGGGCGATGTGGACCAGGAGCCCGACCGGCGCCCATGCCTCGAAGGTGGTCTCCCGGGCGTCGGGCCGGGTGAGCCGCTCGGGGCGCAGTCCGCCGAGTTCGCGCCGGAGCTTGAGTTCCAGGGCCGGGCGGGCGATCGCGCCGGTGATCTCGGCGAGCGTCGCGGCCGCTTCGTCCGGGTCGACACCGTCGCCGCCGGTGACGAGTTCGGCGAGGAGGCGGGTGCGGACCGGGCTGCCCGGCGTGGCGAGGGCGTCGGCGAGGCGTTGGCAGGCGCTCAACACCAGTTCGGTGGGCAGGGGTTCGGCGAGGACGCGGGCGGCGAGCGCCGGGAGCTCGGCGAGCCGGCGGGCGGCCTCGGCGTCGTCGATGAACGAGCCCTGCCAGAAGTGGGGCCCGGTGCCGACGAGTTCACCCATCGCGGGCGCAACGGTCGCGGGCTCGGTGGCCACGGGCTCGGTGGTCATGGGTTCGGTGGTCACGACATCCCCTTCAGGAGTTCGGCGGCGGCCGCCGCGCAGTTGCGGTTCCGGCTGACCCCGGCGCGGCCGTGGATGGTGAACCACGGGGTGGGCAGCGGGCAGGGGCACTCCTGCCCGGGGTGCAGCGAGGCGAGGTCGCCCATGACGACGCTCTGCGCCGGCACCGAGGTGATGTACGGGGAGACGAGGTGGAGGAACCCGCGTTCGCCGTACGGCAGCGGCTCCAGGGTGCGGGTGTCGCGCACCGCCGCCCGCGACCAGACCGGGACGTGCAGGCGGTGGTGCCCGCACTCGATGTACGGCACGCAGTGCTCGACCGAGCCGAAGGTGTCGCGGATGCGGTCCGAGGGGATGCCCAGCTGCTCCGTCACTCCGGCGTAGAACTGCTCCTTGCCGATCTGCCGGTCGGTGTGCCCCTTCCAGCCGCCCCCGAGCAGGACCAGGGAACCGGCCGGGAGTCGCAGCGGCGGGAGGCCGAGGGCGCGCATGCGCTCCAGGGTGAAGTGGAGGAAGGACGGGAAGCCCAGGATCCGTACCGGCAGGCCCTCCTCGGCGTAGCGCTGTAGGGCCTCGATGCAGCCGTGGACGTCGAACTCGTGGCCGCTGCCGGTGTGCCGCAGCGCGTGGGTGGTGTGGTTCGCCGGGGCGAAGTCGCAGAGGTAGTTGTCCGTGAACGAGGTGCCGAGTTTCAGCTGCGGGGCCGGCTCGTAGCTGTACAGCAGGTAGTTGACGGGCTGGTCGGGCGTGATCCAGCCGTAGTGGTCGAAGATGCGGGCCACCATGCGCTGCGCGGAGCGGATCGTCCAGCTGTCGAAGAACATCTGCGACTTCTGGCCGGTGGTGCCGGAGGAGGTGAGGTGGAGGAACACGTCCTCGCGGGGGATGGAGAGCACCTCGTGGCGCTTGAAGAAGTTGGCGTGCACCAGGGGTGTGCGGATCCCCTCGCCGACGGTCGGCGCCGGGCTCTCCACCGGGCCGTCCAGCAGGGACCGGAGGAACGGCGAGCGCTGTGCGTGCCAGGCGTGGGACTCGGCCATCGCGGCGGCGAACAAGGCGTCGGTCTCCGGCCCGGCCGTGTACGGGGCGGCGAGGTCGCAGAGCTGCTGGACGTGCGGGAGCGCGGCCGGGTCGGGGACGGTGACCGGCGCGAGATGGGTGTTCACGGGTCGGTCGGCCGGGTGGTCGGCCGGGTGGTCAGTCAGGTGGTCAGTCAGGTGGTCAGTCATCGTGAGACCTCGGGAATGGGTAGGTAGGTCGACGTCCAGGCGGTCAGGTAGGCCAGCAGGTACGGCTGGAGCGGACTGCTGACGGCCGCGGCCCGGAAGTCGATCTGACGGCTGGTGCGGGAGAGCACCACGTAGTCGTGGAACCGGTCGCCGATCCGGCGCATCGCCGGGTAGACGGCGCTCGGGATGAACCCGGCGGCCAGGAACGCGTCGAGCCCGGCGGTGTCGGCCAGCGGCAGCAGCGTCTCGACGTAGTCGGCGCCGGCCCGGGTGACGGCCGCCATCAGCGGTTCCAGCGCCCCGGTGAGGGCCGCCGGGGACGGGTGCACCGCGATCAGCGAGCAGCTCGCCGCGACCCGGTCCAGGTCGGCGTAGGCCTCGAACGCGCCGTCCGGCGGGGTGAGTACGGCGTTCGGGACGTGCAGCGGGAAGAACCGCTCCCCCGGATCGGGGAAGAGTTCGAGGAAGCGGCGGCGGACGAAGGCGGGTGCGGTGACCAGCTCCATCGGCGCGGTGACCGGCGCGGTCCGTCCCAGGGTCGGGGCGGGGGCGTCCGTCGGGCGGGGGTGCCCGTAGTCGACGCCGGTGCTCTGCCGGGCCGCCTCCAGCAGCGGGACCAGGGCCCGGGGCACGGCGTCGACGCGCTCCCGGCGGGCCAGGACGCCGTCGGCGTGCCGGGCGAACAGGGCGAGGCTCTCGCACCCGGCCACCTCGACGGCGTTCGGCATCAGGCCGAGCGCCTGGAAGCCGTTGCGGGAGAGGACCTGCTGGGGGCCGGGGGTGACCACCCGGGCGGTCGCGTAGACCGAGTCCAGGGTGCCGGCGGCGAAGGCGTCCGCGCAGACGGCGGCGGTCAGCTGTCCGGCCAGCCCGGCGCCGCGCTGGTCCGGATGGACCGCCAGGCCCACCAGTTTGCCGATCCGGCCGCCGGGGTCGGTCTGCACCGCCACCGAACCGGCCAGCCGGCCGGCACCCTCGGGGCGGGCGGTCAGCCAGTGGGTGTGCGGGTCGTCGATCAGACGGCGCATCTCGGCGGGGTCGCTGCCGAGCGCGACCGGGTAGCCGTGGCCGTAGACGTCGAAGTAGAGCTGCCGCAGCTGCGCGACGTCCTGCGGTACGGCCGGGGCGAGCGTCACGGTCATCGCACGGCCCCGTTCGGCTGCGCGGTGGCGGTGGCGGTGGCGGTGGCGGTGGCGGTGGCGGTGGCGGTGGCGGTGGTGTCGGTGCTCGTGGCCGGCGTCGTGGCCGGGGCCGGTTCGCGGCGGCCGGTCCACCACAGCGCGGCGGCGACCGGCAGCACGCCGACGGCCTGGACCAGGCACAGCGTGCGCGCCGGGAGGTGGTCGCCGAGCAGGCCGAACGCCAGCGAGGACACCGGGAAGGTCGCCCCGAGCAGCGCCTGCATGACGGCGAAGAAACCGGGGCGGTCCTCGGCCGGTACCAGGCGTTGGAACAGTGCCACGAACCGTACGCCGATCACGCCGACGCACCAGCCGGCGACGGCCATCGCCCCGACGGCCGGCGCCTGTCCCACGGCCAGGCCGGGCAGGCCGAGCGCGGCGGCCATCAGGCCCAGACAGCCGGCGCCGACCGCGGTCGGCGAGCCCGGGAGCCGGCCGCCCGTGAAGGAGCCCACCAGGGTGCCGGCGCCGAGGGCCGCCTCCAGCGCGGCGACGGTCGAGCCGTCGGCGTGCAGCACGGTCCGGGTGTACAGCGGCATCACCACGAACACCGCCGTGGTGAACACGTTCGCGGCGGCGAAGCAGAGCAGCACCCGGCGGATGAACGGGAGTCCGGCCAGGATGCGGCGCAGCGGACGCCGGGCGGCGGGCGACGGGACGTCCGCGGTTGCCGGGCCGTCCACGCCCGGGGCTGCGGGGGTGGCCGGGGTGCCCGGGGCTGCGGGGGTGCCCGGGAAGCGGGTCGCGCCGACCAGGGCGGCCGCCAGCAGGTAGGCCCCGGCGCACCCGGCGACGATGCCGGGCAGACCCGCGCCGTCGACCACCAGCGGGCCCAGCAGCCCGCCGGCGAGGCCGGCCAGCGACTGGGTGGCGAGTTCGAAGCCGGTCGCGGCCTCGATGTCGGCGTCCTGGACCAGCTCGGGGACGGACGTGGTCAGGCAGGGGTCGAAGACCGCCTGGCAGCCAGCCAGCAGCAGCGCGGCACCGTACATGACCGCCATCGGCGGTGTCGCGGTGTACGTCCAGCAGGCCGTGCCGAGCGCGACCAGACCGGCGACGGCCGCGGCGGCGGCCAGCACCGTGCGGTGCGGGCGGCGGGCGATGAGCGCGGCCACCAGCGGGGCCAGCGCCACCGCGGGCAGGGTGCTGACGGCGAGGAAGGCGCCCGAGGCGAGGCCCCGGTCCGGGCCGGCGGCGTAGCCGATCAGCCACCACACCGCGCCGACCTGGAACATCCGTCCGGCGGCCTGGGTGAGGACCTGCGCGCCCCAGACGGCGGCGAAGCGCCGGTTGCGCAGCACGAGCGGCAGGTGGCGGGCGGCCGCCTCGGTCGTGTCGACCGCTTCGGCTGCTCCCGCAGCCCGGGCCCCCGTCACGAGTGCGGCCGTTCGTCGAGGACGCGGATCAGCTTGCCGGTCCGCGGGTTGACGGCGAGTTCGTGCGGACGCACCCACGTGACGGACAGCGGGTGGACGTGGCCGGCGGCGGCCGCCTCCGGGTACAGCGGCCGCGCCGTGTGGACGGCGGTCGTGACGTCGGAGGCCAGTTCGGGGAGCCCGGTGGGGTCCCCGTCGCAGGCCAGCCGCAGGACCAGCCCGTCGCGGCCCTCCCAGCGGCGCACCACCAGCTGGACGCCGATCACCCGGCCGGCCGGGTCGGCGGCCCGGACGAGGTCGAGCACGTCCTGGGTGTACAGCGACACCGGCCCCACCCGTACGCCCTCCTGGGCCCGGCCGAGGATGCGGAACCGGCCGGTGGCGACGTCGGTCCACTCCGCGCGGTCCCCGACGGGGTAGCGCAGGACGGGCATCAGCCGTCGCCGCAGGTCGGTCACCACGACCCGGCCCGGTACGCCCTCGGTGTCGATCGGCTCGCCGGTGTGGTCGTCGAGGATCTCCACCACCGTCTCCGGGGTGAACGCCCGGTGTACCCGGGTGTCCGGCCCCGGTACCGGGCGGCCGAGCAGCCCGGCATCGACGGCGGCGTAACCGATCGACGAGACACGGGCGTTGGGGAACACCTTGCCCAACAGCGGCTGCTGGTCCTGGTAGAGGCCCTCGCCGCCGAACAACAGCATTTCCACGGAGGGGAGTTCGCGGCCGGAGGCCAGGAGGTGGTCGGCCAGGGAGCACAGCGTCGTCGGGGTGCCGGCGACCACCTCGACCTGGAACTGCTCCAGGGTCTGCGCGGTCGACTCCAGGGGCGCCGCCCCGCCGATCGGCAGTCGGACGTTGGAGACGGGCGAGCGGTGCAGCGAGTCGAGGATGAAGGTGTAACTGGCGTACAGGTCGCCCGCGTAGAAGAGGTCGGCGACCCGGTGCCCCGGGCGCAGCCCGGCGTCGACCAGTCCGGCCCCGAAGGAGGTGGTGAACTCCCGCCACTCCTCCCGGCTGTAGAAGGAGAACTTCGGCGAGCCGGTGGTGCCACCGCTCTTGAAGACGACGGCCTCCTCCAACGGCCCGGTCAGCAGCCGGTTGTCGCGGGGCGTGTTGGCCTGCCAGAACTCGGCCTGCGGGACGACCGGGAGGTTGGTCAACCGCGCGGTCGGGTCGGGCAGGCCGGCGTACAGCTCGGCGTAGAAGGGTGAGTTGCGGCGGGCGAAGCGTATGAGCTCCGCCAGGGGTTGAACGGGCATCAGTTCCTGCTTTTGGGCGTGCGAGGGCGGAGCGAGGTCGTGCGGGTGCACGAGCTCGCCCTACGGGTCGGAGGCGATCTTGGAGCCGGCGGTCGGTGGAATTCGATTCCGGTGCGACGCGGCGGGCCATGGGTTCGGGAAACGGACCGAGCGTGCGCACCGAGGTTCAGTGGTGCGCGGATGGTTCGTCAGCTGATGCGACATCGGGGTCTGTGGGGTCACCCGCTCGCAGAATGCAAGGCTATCACCAGGATATGCCTTCGGAACCCTGGTTGAGTTGTCGTCGAATGGTATGGATACGACCCGAGGCTTCATTGCTGCCGTGTTACGGCGATATGACGCGCGGAGGGTGAGGTGGATCTCCCGGCGGTCGGACGGGGGCGGGGGGCCCGCGCCCCCGTCGGCCGGTATTCGCCATTCAGTTAGTTGAATTGACGACATTTCATGCTCGGACTGCCTGATGGCGGAGCGGAGGTCGGAATTGCCGACGGCCTCAGGAGGTGCGGGCGGCCAGGCCCTCGGCGACGGGGGTGAACAGCAGCCCCCAGTTGCCCGGGAGGGCGGCGATCGCGGCGGTGAGGTAGCCGCGGGCGACCGTCCATTCGTCGGGGTGGTGCGACGGGCCGTGGGTGGCGACGGTCTCCAGGCAGTCGTCGACCGTGTCGGCGAAGTCGTCGTCGTCCGGCGCGGCGTGGCCGAGGCGCTCGCAGGCCCGCGCGAGTCCGGCGGGCAGGTCGGTGGCCGGGTCGAGGTCGGTGGCGGCGTCGAGGAGGTAGAGCAAGTGGCCGCCCGGCTCCGGGAGTTCGGTGCGCAGGGCGTCGGTGCGGAACTCCCGCTCGGCGTCGTCGTCGACCAGGGCGGAGGCCTCGGCGGCGTCGGCCACCAGGGCCGCCCAGTAGGCCCGGTCGTGCGGGCCGTCGCTCTGGCGCAGGTGGGCGGCGGCGAACGCGGCCATCGCGTCCGGGTCGTCGACGAGGGGCGAGACGACCAGGTCGCTGCGGTGGTCGAAGGCGAAGTAGTGGCGGCGGCCGTCGAGCGTGAGCGACTCGATCCCGGCGACGTGGCCGACCCGCCCGGGCAGCGGTTCGTGCGGGGAGCCGTCCCGGGAGCCGTGCGGGGAGCCGTCCGGGGGCCTGTGGTGGGACGCGTGCGGGGAGGTCTGGGCGGCGCTGTTGTCCATGGCCGGACCGTAGCGGGGGCCGCCGACAACCCCGGGCGCCGTGCGCTCCCGGCCCACCTGGACGGGCCGGGCCCGGATCCGGCGAACTCGCCCCGGCGGCAGCCGCGTTCGGGCCCGGCCGGGAACGGCCGACCGGGCCCGGGCGTCCCCGTCTCAGAGCCTGACCAGCGCCTCGGGGGTGAGGTCGGCCAAGGTCGGGTAGCCGTCGACGGCCATGAGGAGGTCGGCCTCGGCGAGCAGGGAGCGCAGGACGTGGACGATGCCGTCGGTGCCCTCCAGCGCCAGCCCGTAGGCGTACGGGCGGCCGACGCCGACCGCCGTGGCGCCGAGGGCGAGTGCCTTGACGACGTCGGCGCCGGTGCGCACCCCGGAGTCGAACAGGACGGGCAGGCCGGCCGCGGCCTCGACCACGCCGGGCAGCGCGTCGAGCGCGGGCAGGCCGCCGTCGGCCTGGCGGCCGCCGTGGTTGGAGCAGTAGACGCCGTCGACCCCGCCGTCCCTGGCGCGGCGGACGTCCTCGGGGTGGCAGAGGCCCTTGAGGATGATCGGCAGGTCGGTGAGGGACCGCAGCCAGGGCAGGTCGTCCCAGGTCAGCGGGTTGCCGAAGAGGCCCACCCACTCCAGGACGGCCGCGCCCGGGTCCTCCTCCGGGGCCTTGGCGAGGCGGGCCCGGAAGACCGGGTCGGAGGTGTAGTTGGCGAGGCAGTGGCCGCGCAGCTGGGGGAAGTTGGAGGCGGCCAGGTCGCGCGGGCGCCAGCCGGTGATCCAGGTGTCCAGGGTGACGACGATGCCCTTGAACCCGGCGGCCTCGGCGCGGTGGACCAGGCTGGCGGCGAGGTCGCGGTCGGTGGGCGTGTAGAGCTGGAAGAAGCCGGGGGTGTCGCCGAACTCGGCCGCGACCTGCTCCAGCGGGTCGACGGTGAGGGTGGAGGCGACCATCGGCACGCCGGTCCGGGCGGCGGCCCGGGCGGTGGCGAGGTCCCCGTGGCCGTCCTGGGCGCACAGGCCGATCACCCCGACCGGGGCCATGAACAGCGGCGACGGCAGCCGCAGCCCGAACAGTTCCACCGACAGGTCCCGCTCCTTCGCGCCGACCATCATCCGCGGGTAGAGGCCCCAGCGCTCGAAGGCGGCGACGTTCGCCCGCTGGGTGGCCTCGTCCCCGGCCCCGCCCGCGACGTACGACAGCACCGACGGCGGCAGCGCGGCCTGCGCCCGCGCCTCCAGCTCCGCGAAGGCCATCGGCATCGTCGGCAGCACGCCGCCGAGCCCGTTGAGGTAGATCTCGTTCTGGTAGTCGCCGAAGTGCTGCGCCATGGTTCTCGGGCCTTCCTCGTCGGTGTCGGTCCAACGGTCGCGAAGGTACCCCGGGCACGGCGCCCGCCCGTGGGGCGGGTGGTGGGGGTGGGGGCGGGCGGGGTGGCGGGGCCCGGTGGAGGGGCGTGACGGCCCCATTCCCTTGGGCATGTTCATGCTCTAGCTTGTTGGTGGTGGTCGATCTCGCTAGTGATCCTTGGGGAGGATGGAAACCATGCGTCCCATCGCGAACAAGCACCACGCAGAGGCCTGGAACGGTGAGGAAGGCGCCCATCGGGCGGAGAACGCGGACCGGTACAACGCGATCGTGGAGGCCTTCAACGAGGACCTGTTCCGGGGGGCCGCGATCGGCCCCGGGGACCGGGTGCTCGACGTGGGCTGCGGCACCGGGCAGGTCGCGCTGCTGGCCGCCCGGCAGGCGGCCGGGGGGCAGGTGCTCGGAGTGGACCTGTCGGTGGCGTCACTGGCGCGGGCCCGCGCCGACGCCGCCGAACAGGGCGTCGGGAACGTCGAGTTCGCGGAGGGGGACGCGCAGGTCTACCCGTTCCCCGACGGCGGGTTCGACGTCGCGCTGAGCCGGGGCGGGTGCCTGTTCTTCTCGGACCCGGTGGCCGCGTTCGCCAACATCCGGTCCGGGCTGCGGGAGGGCGGCCGGCTGGTGTTCATGGTTCCGCAGGCGGGGTCGGCCGACAGCCCGATCGCGCGGGCCACGTCGGCGCTCGTTCCGCTGATGCGGATCCCGGCGCCCACCGCCCAGGGCATGGACTCGCTGCTGGAGCCGGACCGCATCCGCGAGGTGCTCGGCGGGGCCGGGTTCGACGGCGTGGAGATCGCGCCGGTCCGGGCGCTGATGAACTTCGGCCAGGACGCCGACGACGCGGCCGAGTTCATCCTCGGCCAGGGCGGTGTGCGGATCAACCTCAAGGACGCGGACGACGCGGTCGTCGAGCAGACGCGGCAGGGGCTCAAGGACGGGCTGCTGGGCCACGAGACGGCGGAGGGCGTACTGATCCCCGGGGACGTCTGGCTGGTCAGCGCCGTCCGCCCCTGAGGCCGGAGGCGACGGCGAGGCCCCCGGACCCGGTTGCGGGTCCGGGGGCCTCGGCCGGTACGGCTGCGGTTGCGGCTACCCGCGGGCCGACCGGGCCAGCAGGGCCTTCTCGTCGACCTTGCCGTTGAGGGTGAGCGGGAGTTCGGGCACGGGCACGTACACGGTCGGCACCATGTAGGCCGGGAGCGTGCGCGCGAGTGAGTCGCGCACGGTCTCCACGGGCACGGCCTCCTCGAGCACGAGGTGGGCGACCAGCCGCGGCGCGGGCGGGGCGGTGTCGAGCAGCACATGGCAGTCGAGGACCCCGGGCAGGCCGCGGAGCGCGGTCTCCACCTCGCCCAACTCGATCCGGTAGCCGTTGAGTTTGGTCTGCCGGTCCAGCCGGCCGAGGTAGACCAGGTCGCCGTCGGCGGTGCGCAGCACCTCGTCGCCGGAGCGGTACCAGCGGCGGCCGGGTTCCACGTCCTCCCGGAACCGGGCCGCCGTCATCGCGGGGTCGCCCAGGTAGCCGAGCGCCAGTCCGGCCCCGGAGACCAGCAGTTCACCGGGGGTGCCGTCGGGGACCGGACGCAACCGCTCGTCGACGACGCGGACCTCCAGGTCCGGGAGCGGCCGGCCGATGGTGCCGGGGCCGCCGGCCTCGGCGTCGCGCGGCGACAGCCTGGCGCAGGTCACGTGCACGGTGGTCTCGGTGATGCCGTACATGTTGATCAGCTCGACCGCGTCCCCGGCCAGGGCGTACCACGGGCGCAGCGCGCCGGGGTCGAGCCGCTCCCCGCCGAGGACCACCCGGCGCAGCGCCAGCCGGTGCGTCTGCTCGGGGGTGAGGACGGTGCACAACTGCCGGAAGGCGGACGGGGTCTGGTTGAGGACGGTGACCGCCCGGTCGCCGAGGAACCGCGCGAAGTCGGCGGGCGTGCGCTTGGTCCCGGGCGGCACGATCTCCAGCCGGCCGCCGTGGAGCAGGGGGCCGAACAGCTCCCACACCGAGAAGTCGAAGGCGGGGGAGTGGAACAGGCACCAGACGTCGTCCGGGCGGAAGTCCAGGTGCCGCGCGCAGGAGCGGAACAGCCGCAGCACGTTGTGGTGACTGACGACCACGCCCTTGGGGACGCCGGTCGAGCCGGAGGTGAAGATGACGTAGGCGGGGGACTCCGGGTGCGGCTCCGCGGAGGGGAGCGGCGGAAGGCCGTCGGCGGCCGCCATCGCCTCGGAGATCCGGACCGGCCGGACGCCGGGCAGCGCGGGCAGTCCGGGGAGCACCTCGTCCTCCGCGAGGAGCGGCAGGGCGAGGAACTGTTCGAGGATCCGGCGCATGCGCTCCGGCGGGCTGTCGGGGTCGACGGGGACGTAGGCCTTGCCGGCCCGCAGGACGGCCAGCACGGCGGTGACCAGGTGGAGCCCCGGCCGGAGCGCCAGGCCGACGTACGGGCCGCGGGCCGTCCGCCGGAGGTGGGCGGCCAGGCTGCCGGACACGGCGTCGAGTTCGGCGTAGGTCAGCTCCCGGTGGCCGTCGCGGACGGCGACGCGGTCGGGGTGGTCGGCGGCGGCGCGTCGGAAGGCGGCGTGCAGGGACGTCGGCGCGGTGCCTGGCTCTTCGGGTGCAGCGGACAACGAGGACTCCTTCGGGAAGGCGGCCCGGTTCGTATTTCACCGGTATTTCGACGTCTTTGCTGGTCAGCGAGCCCGAGGTGATTGTAGTTCGGGCCGGTGGCCGTCGTCTCGGGTTTGACGCGACGGGAATCGCTTCCGGTGGCATCGGTGACACCGGGAACGGCGGTGGCCCGTGGGGTTCCTGACGGCTCCTGGGCGGGGGAGGGTTAGCCGGGTGTGCCGGGTGGTGGGGGATGTATCGGGATTGACTGACATGGTCATGAATGTTAATCTATTGAAGATCATGGAACTGGCGAGTCGTGAACCGCCCTTCTGGTCCGACCGTCGTACTTCATTTGCTATCGGATTTCCGGCACCTGTCGAATCCTGGGCGAAAGTGGGGTCATGGGGTCATGAAGGTGTGGATCAACGGCGAGCTGTTCGATCCGGAAGAAGCTTCGATATCGGTGTACGACCACGGCCTGATCGTGGGCGACGGCGTCTTCGAGACGGTCAGAGCCGGTCACGGCCGACCCTTCGTCCTGACCCCCCACCTGCAGCGCCTGGCGCGCTCCGCCGAGGGCCTCGGGCTCCCCGCCCCGGACCTGGACGCCGTCGAACGAGGTGTCCGGGACGTGCTCGCCGCGGCCCCCGCGTGGGCGGTCGGCTGGATCCGGATCACGCACACCAGCGGCGTCGGCCCGCTGGCCTCGAACCGCGGCGACCAAGGGCCCACCACCGTGGTGGCCGTCGCGGAGGGATGGTCGTTCCCGGCCCCCGCGGACGTGGCCGTGGTGCCGTGGCCCCGGTGCGAGAACGGTGCCCTCGTCGGCCTGAAGACCACGTCGTACGGCGAGAACGTCAAGGCCCTGGACCACGCGCGGCAACGGGGGGCCGGCGAGGCGGTCTTCGCCAACCTGGCCGGGAACCTCTGCGAAGGCACGGGGAGCAACGTCTTCGTGGTCGTGGACGGGAGGCTGACGACCCCGCCGCTCTCCTCCGGGTGCCTGGCCGGAATCACCAGGGAACTCGTCCTGGAATGGTCCGGTGGCGAGGAGGCCGACCTGCCGATCGAGCAGTTCGCGAATTGCGAGGAGGCATTCCTGACCTCCACCACGAGGGACGTCCAGCCGATTCGACTGGTGGACGGAAAAGCGCTCCCGGCGGCACCCGGACCGGTCACCTCCCGGGTGCGGGAAACCTTCGCCGAACGCAGCGCGAAGCTGCTGGAATCCTCCTAGAACCCCCTTCCTCCGACAAGGCGTTCCACCCCGGGAAACGGTGTTCCGTCCCCGCCGCCGACCCGGGTGACATTCGCGCGCAGAAATACCGCCAAGGCGTTCCGGCAGAACTCGCCGCGAACTCCGTCGGCGTGCCCGTTCCTTCGTCAGCGCCGGAGCTCGGCCGAGGAGAGAGAATGCGACTGCCTGGCCGTGGAACGAGTCATCCGTTCTTCGTGGATGCCGTCCTCGCACACGCCCGCCGGGATCCCGACCGGACCGCGGTGGAGTCCGACGGGGGCCGGCTGACCCGCCGGGAGCTGGCGGTCCGGAGCGGAGAGCTGGCCGCCGTCCTGCGCGGCGCGGGAGTCGTCCCGGGCGACCGGGTCGCCATGATCGTCGGCCGCGGGGTGGAGATCGCCGTGGCGCTCCTGGCGACGCTGCGGGTCGGTGCGGTGTACGTGCCGGTCGACGTCTCGTGGCCGGACAACCGGATCCGTACGATCCTGGCGGACGCCCGGGCCGCGGCCGTCGTCTGCGACGGGGACAACGGGCGGCGGGACTGCTTCCCCTCCGGGCAACTGCTGCTCGGCGTCGGCGACCACGAGGCCGACAGGGCGACGGACTTGACGGCGGCGGACTCCACGGCAACGGACTTCGCGCCGCCGGACCCGACGGTGGCGGACTTCACGCCGGACGGCTCCCACCCGGCGTACATGATCTACACCTCGGGGAGCACCGGCCGTCCGAAGGGCGTCGTGGTGCCGCACGGGGCGCTGGCCGCCCGCCTGGGGGCCTTCGAGCACGTCTTCCGGCTGAGCGGACGGGACCGCTTTCTCGCCCAGTCCTCGGTGGCGTTCGACGCGAGCATCCTCGACCTGTTCCTGCCGCTGGCCCTCGGCTGCCGGACCTTCATCGCCTCCGACGCCCAGCGCCGCGATCCCGACGAGGTGCGGGGCCTCCTGGAGTCCCGCTCGCTGAACGCCACCTTCGCCACCCCGACCCAGTGGCGCTCCCTCGTCCTGGTCGGCTGGCAGGGCGGCCCCGACATGCGGATGCTGTCCAGCGGCGAGGCGATGCCGCCCTCGCTCATGGAACAACTCGCCCGGCGCGGAACGGTGTTCAACGCGTACGGGCCGACCGAGGCGACGGTCGTGGTGTCGGTGGCGGACCTGCGCGCCGGGGACGCGGTGCACCTGGGCACGCCGCTCCCGGAGGTGGAGCTGAGCATCGAGGACGAGGACGGGACTCCCGTCACCGAACCCGGGCGGGCGGGCGAGCTCTTCATCGGCGGCCCGCACCTGGCCACCGGGTACTGGAACAACCCGGAGCTGACGGCGGAGAAGTTCGCCGGCGGCCGGTACCGGACCGGCGACCTCGCCTCCTGGAACGCCGACGGCTGCCTGCTGTACCACGGCCGGGTCGACGACCAGGTGAAGGTGCACGGCCACCGGATCGAGCTCGGGGAGATCGAGGAGGCCGCGCGCTCGCTCGGGCTCGTCGACGAGATCAAGGTCGTCGTGGACGACGGGGACCCGGTCCGGCTGGCGGCGTTCTACACCCCGGCGGGACGGACCCCGGCCGAGGTCCGGGCCGCGCTGGCCACCGAACTCCCGGCGTACATGGTGCCCGCGGTGTGGACCGAGGTGGCGGCGCTGCCGCAGGGGACGACCGGAAAGGTGGACCGGCAGGCCCTGTTGGCACTCCTCGACCGGCGCCCGACCGGTGGAACCGCAACCGTGAGCGCGCACCGACCCGCGGCCGGAACCGCGCAGGAACCCACCGGCGGAGCCGACGACGGGCCCGCCGCCGTCGAGGCGGCGCTGCTGGACATCTGGCGGGACGTCCTGGACGAACCCGGCCTGACCGCGGAGAGCGACTTCTTCGCCAGCGGCGGCAACTCGGTGCTCGCCGTCCGCACCGTGAGCCGGGCCCGGGAGGCCGGCATCTCCTACCGGATGTCGGCGCTGTTCGCGAACCCGACCGTCCGGGAGCTGGTGACGACCGGCCTGGCGGTGCCCGAGGCCGCCCCGGGGGAGGGCCGGTCACCGGCCGGGGCCCCGGAACGCTTCGCCCAGCTGCCGAACGCGGAACAGCTGCTGCGCGGCGGCGGGTTGGACGTCGCGCGGGTGCAGGACGCGTACCCGCTCAGCTCCGTCCAGGAGGGCATGCTGGTGCGGTCGCTCACCGCGCCGGAGAGCGGGGACTATCTGATCCGCATCCTGTGCGACCTGCGCGGGGAGCTGGACCAGGAGGCCTTCCGCCGGGCGTGGGAGGAGGAGGTCGCGAGCCAGGACCTGTTGCGTTCGGTGTTCGCGTGGCACGGTCCGTTCCCCTTCCAGGCCGTCCTCGCCGGGCCCGTCCTGCGCTGGGAGGCCCACGACTGGCGGGAGTTGGGGCGGCGGGCCGCCGAGGAGGCCTACCAGGAGCTGAGCGCGGCCCGCTTCGAGGAGGGGCTGGAGTTCGACGCGGCACCGCCCCTGCGGCTCGACCTGATCGATTTCGGCGCAGGGGCCGCCCGGCTCCTGCTCACCTTCCACCACCTGCTCCTCGACGGCCTGAGCATCCCGCTGCTGCTCCGGCGGGTCCTGCGCCGCTACGACGGGGACCCGGCCGTCGCGGGGGAGCCGGTCCTGCGGTTCGGCGACTACGTGTCCTGGACCCGCCGCCCCGCCGGAGAGCCGGCGCAGGCGTTCTGGCGGGACCACCTGGGCGGGAACGGCGGGGAACCGGCCGCGTCCCTGGTGGCCGACCGACCGGACGGTGGCGACGGCGGCCACGGCCACGGGGCCGACGGCGCGCACCTGTCGACCGCCCTGCACCTGGACCCGGACCGCTGGTCCGCCGTCGTCCGGCGCTGCCGCCGGGCCGGGATCACGCCGAGCAGCCTGGTGCAGGCCGTCTGGTGCCGGGTGGCGCAGGCCTACACCCAGGCCGACCGGGTCGTCTTCGGCCTGACCCAGGGCGGGCGCGGCCTCCAGCCGGCCGGGGCGCAGGAGGCGGTGGGCACCTTCGTGGTCACCGTGCCGGTCGCGGTCGTCCCGGGCGCCCACGACTCGCTGACCGCGGTCGCCCGCTCCGTGCAGGAGGCCAACGCCCGGACGGCGGAGCTGGACCACGTTCCGCTCAAGGACCTCCAGCGGATGGCGGGGGCGGGCCCGGACCGCCCGCTCTTCGACTGCCTGCTCTCCTTCGACCGGGAATGGACCCCGCTCACCGTCGGGCGGCTGTCGGTGGTCGCAAGCGAAACGCTGGAGACGACCGAGTACCCGGTCACCGTCAACGTGCTGGAGGGCCGGGACGGCGGCTGCGAGGTGCTCTTCGCCTTCGCGCGCGGCGCCGTCAGCGCCTTCCGGGCGGAGGGGGTGAGCGGACTCTTCGAGCGCCTGATCTGGCTGTGGGCGGACGGCGCCTCCGACCTCCTCCCGGAGCTGCCCGGCGCGCCGGCCCGCGACGCGGAACAGCCCCCCGGGAACGCGCGGTTGTACGTGCTGGACCGGACGTTGGCCCCGGTGCCGCACGGCGCACCGGGGGAGCTGTGCCTGGCCGGGATCGTGCCGGCGGGCCAGGAACCGGCCGGGCGGGAACCGGCGGGCCGGCTCGTGCAGGCCCCGTGGGCCGAGGGGCAGTGGCTGATGCGCACCGGGCAACGGGCCCGGCTGCGCCCCGACGGGACGGTCGAGCACCTCGGCGCGCTCGACGCCACGGTGCCTTCCGAGCCGGAACCCGAGGCAACCGCTACCGATCCCGCGCCCGACACCCCGCCCGACGCCCGCCCCCGGACCGAGGCCGAGCACGCGATGGCCCAGGTCTGGCGCGAGGTCCTCCGGGCGGACGCCGTCGGACGCGACGACAGCTTCTTCGCCCTCGGCGGCGACTCGATCCTCAGCCTCCGGGTGCTGGCGCTGGCCCGCGAGGCCGGCTGGACGGTGGAGCTGCGCGACCTGCTCCGCACGCCCAGGCTGCGCGACTTCGCGGCCACCGCCGGCCGGACCGCCACCGTCGACGGTTCCGCTTCCCCCACCGAGTCCGGCCGCCGCCCCGGCTCCGAGCTGCTGACGGAGGCCGACCGGCGCGCCCTACCGGCGGGGATCGAGAGCGCGTTCCCGCTGACCACCCTGCAGTCCGGCATGGTCTACCACACCCAGCTCGACCGGACCGGCGCGATGTACTGGGACGCCTTCGTCTACGAGATCGAGGGCCGCTTCGCCACGGAGGCGTTCCGTGCCGCGCTCGCCGGGCTGGTCGAGCGCCACCCCCTCCTCCGGGCCCGCTTCGAGCTGGCCGCCTTCCGGGAGCCGCTGCAACTGGTCGAGCGGGCCGTCGAGCCCGCGCTGACGGTGGCGGACTGGCGGGCGGTGCCGGACGCCGTGCGGCGCCGGCGCCTGACGGACTGGCGGGACGACCTCTCGGCGCCCTTCGACGCCCAGCGGGCACCGCTGTTCACCGTGGACGTCATGCTCCTGGACGAGGACCGGTTCGCCGTCGGGCTGCGGCTGTACCACGCGATCGCCGACGGCTGGAGCCTGGCGTCGATGGTCACCGAGCTGCTGCTCGACTACCAGCGGCGGCTCACCGGGGAGGGCGAGCCGATCGCGGCTCCCCGGGCCGACTACGCCGAGTTCGTCGCGCTGGAACGCGCCGCGGTGGCCGACCCGGACCAGCGGGCGTTCTGGTCCTCCTACCTGGGCGACGCCGAGACCGTACGGCTGCCGACCCGCCGCCCGCTGCGGGACGCCGACCGCCTCGGCACCCGCGAGCTGCGCAGGTACGCGCTCCCCCGGGAGCTGGTGGGCGCGCTGGACGCGCTCGCCGCGGAGCTGGACGTACCGGTCCGGCAGCTCTTCCTGGCGGCCCACTTCCGGGTGCTGTCGATGATCTGCGGGCAGACGGACGTGGTCTCGGGGGTCGTCATGAACGGCCGTCCGGAGACCCTGGACGCGGACCGGGTGGTCGGCCTGTTCCTCAACGCCGTCCCGCTGCGGCTCGACCTGCGCGGCGGCCGGTGGCGGGACCTGGTGCGCGCGGTCGCGGACACCGAACTCGCCGTCGTGCCGCACCGCCGGTACCCCGTCTCGGAGATCAAGCGGCACTGCGTCTCGGGCGGCCTGTTCGACGTCGCGTTCAACTACGTGGACTTCCACGTCTACACCCGGGCCGCCGAGCAGCTGCGGGCGGTGCGGATTCGCGGGATGGAGCACCGCGACGTGATGAACTTCGCGCTCTGCGCCACCTTCTACCGCGGCTGGCCGTACGACAGCGAACTCACCCTCGCCCACGACCCGGACTGCTTCACCGCCGAGCAGATCGACGACTTCGGCCGCTACTACCTGGCGGCGCTGACGGCCATGGCCCGGTCCGGCGACGCCCCGTACCAGGCGCCCCTGCTGGACGCCGCCGAACGGGACGGCCTCGCCCTGGCCGGCCCGCCGCCGGCCGACCGCGCCGCGCTCCTCGACCGGGTGTGGGAGCACGCGGCCCGCACCCCGGACGCCCCGGCGGTCACGGACGCCACGCGCACCCTCGGCTACCGCGAGCTGGCCGAGCTGACCGCGGCCGTCGCGGCCGCCCTGCGGGAGGCGGGCGCGGGCCCCGGCGACGTGGTCGGGGTGAAGGTGCGCCGGGACGCCCGGCTGCCCGCGGCCCTGCTGGGCGTCATGGCGGCCGGAGCCGCCTACCTCCCGCTCGACGGCCGGGCCCCGGCCGACCGCGAACGCTTCCTGCTCGACGACGGCGGGGCCGCCCTGGTGCTCTGCGACGCGGACACCCGCGACACCCTGCCCGCGGGCACCCGCACGCTGGACCTGGACGGGATCACGCCCGCGCGCACCCCCTGGCCCGGCGCCGCCCCGACACCCGACCCGGAGTCGGCCGCCTACCTGATCCACACCTCCGGCTCCACCGGGCGGCCCAAGGGCGTCCTGGTCCGGCACCGCAACCTGGACAACCTGCTGGCGGGGATGGCCGGGAGCCCCGGCCTCGGGGCCGCCGACCGGCTGCTCGCCACCACTGCCGTCGGCTTCGACATCGCGGCCCTGGAGCTGTTCCTGCCGCTGCGCCAGGGCGCCCGGGTGGTGGTCGCCCCGGACGCCGTCACGCGGGACCCGCTGGCCCTGGCCGGCCGGCTGGAGGCGCACGACATCACGGTCATGCAGGCGACCCCGTCCCAGTGGGCGCAACTGCTGGACGCGGGCTGGCGCGGGAAGGCCGACCTCAGGGCGCTGTGCGGCGGCGAGCCGCTGCCGGGCCCGCTGGTGGCCCCGCTGCGGGCCGCCTGCCGCGAACTGTGGAACATGTACGGCCCCACGGAGACGACCGTCTGGTCCTCCTGCGCCCGGGTCGAGCCGGGCGAGCCGGTCCGGCTCGGCACGCCCACCGCCGACACCCGGATGTACGTGCTGGACGCCCACCTGGCCCCCGTACCGCGCGGCGTGGCCGGGGAGTTGTGCATCGCCGGCGGCGGCGTGGCGGCCGGCTACCGCGACCGGCCCGGACTGACCGCCGAGCGCTTCGTCCGCGACCCGGCCGACGGCGGCCCGATGTACCGGACCGGCGACCTCGCCCGGATCGACGAGCACGGCCGGGTCGAGTACCTCGGACGCCTCGACCACCAGGTCAAGATCCGCGGGCACCGGATCGAACTCGGCGAGGTCGAGAACCTCCTCGAACGGCACCCGGACGTCGGCAAGGGGATCGCCGCGCTGCACCGCCACCCCGAGCGCGGCGGGGAACTCGTCGGCTACGTCACGCTCGCCGCCGGCGCGCTCGCCCGGCGCTCCGCCGCACTGCACCGCGCCCAGGTGGCCCACTGGGAGGACGTCTGGTCCTCGGTCTACTCCGGCGCCGACGATGCCGACGACGGTGCCGAGGCTGCCGAAGCCGCCCCCGGACTGCTCAACCTGGCCGGGTGGAACAGCAGTTACACCGGCGGGCCGATGCCGGACGGCGAGATGCTGGAGTGGATCGACACCACGGTCGAGCGGATCCGGTCGCTGGGCGCCCGGCGGATCCTGGAGATCGGCTGCGGCACCGGCCTCCTGCTGGGCCGCCTGGCCCCGCACTGCGACCGCTACGTGGGCACCGACGTGTCCGCCGCGGCCCTCGACCGGGTCCGCGAAGGCGTGCTGTCCGCCCCCGGACTCGCGGGCTGCGACGTGCGGTTGGTGCAGGCCCCGGCCGACGACCTGAGCCGGCTCGGCGACGAGCGCTTCGACCTGGTGGTGCTCAACTCGGTCGTCCAGTACTTCCCCAGCCGCGCCTACCTCGACCAGGTGCTCGCCGGGGCCGTCGCGGTGCTCGACGGGGCGGGCCGGGTGCTGGTCGGCGACGTACGGCACCTCGACCTGGCCGCCGCGATGTACGCCTCGGTCGCCGACCACCGCGGCACCCTGGCGGGTTCGACGGTCGACGAGGCGGTGGCGCACGGACGGTCGCAGGAGAAGGAACTCCTGCTCGCCCCGGGCTACTTCACCGGTCTGGCGGAGCTCGGCGTCACCCAGGCCGAGGTCCTGTTGCGCCGGGGAGCCGTCCACAACGAGCTGACCCGCTTCCGCTACGACGCGGTGCTGCACGTCGGCGCGACCGCCCCGACCGTCGAGGTCGACTGGATCGAAGGGGCCGACGGCCGGACCGACGGGGGTGCCGGGCCGCTCGAACTCGCCGCGCTGGAGCGCCGGTTCGGCACCGGCGCGGCGTTCGGCCTGCGCCGGGTCGCCAACGCGCGGCTGGCCCGGGAACGGCTCCTCCTCGGCGGCGAGGCCGACGGCGCCGGGGTGCCGGAGGCGGACGTCGAGGTGCTCAGCGCCCTCGCGGAGCGGTACGGCTACCGGGCCCACGCCAGTTGGGCCGCCGAACACCCGCTCGGCGCCTTCGACGTGGCCTTCGTCCCGCACACCCTGGCGGGCGTGCCCGACGTCCCGGTGGCGCCGCGCCGCGACCGCCCGACCAACACGCCGCTGCTGGCGGAGCTGGAGCGCGGCCTGGTCGCCGAACTCCGTGCGACCCTGGCCGCCGAGCTGCCCGAAGCCGCCGTGCCCACCCAGCTGGTGCTGCTGGAGGCGCTGCCGCTCACCCCCAACGGCAAGGTCGACCGCGGGCGGCTGCCCGACCCCCGCTCGGCACCGGCCGGCGACGGGTACGTGGCGCCGCGCAACGACGCCGAACGGCGGCTGTGCGAGCTCTGGGCCGACCTGCTCGGGGTGGAACGCGTCGGCGTGCACGACGACTTCGTCCGGCTGGGCGGCCACTCCCTGCTGGCCACCCGGCTGATCACCCGGGTCAACCGGGCCTTCGCCCGGGACCTGCGGCTGCGCGACCTGTTCGCCACCGCCACCGTGGCCGGGCTCGCCGCGGAGATCGAACGGCGTGAACCGCCCGCCGATGACCGGGCGGCCGAACGCCCCCGGATCCAGCGCCGACGGCGTGCTGCCCGATGACCCCACCGAGCGACACCACGCGACGACCGGAGACGCCCGATGCAGCCTGACGTTCTTCCCCTGTCCTTCGCCCAGTCGCGCCTGTGGTTCCTGGAGCAGCTCTTCCCGGGGCGGGCGACCTACCACCTGCCGCTGTTCGTCACCTTGGACGGCCCGGTGGACCAGGACGCGCTGCGAACGGCGCTCGGCGAGGTCGCCGACCGGCACGAGGCGCTGCGCTCGACCTTCCCCGACCGGGCCGGCGAGCCGCGCCAACTCGTCCACGAGCGCGCGGTGGTGGACTTCGCGGTGGTCCCCGCGGAGGCCGACGTCGACGCGCAGCTGCTGCGGCTGGTCGGGCGCCCCTTCGACCTGGCGGCCGGACCGCTGTGGCGGGTGCGGCTGTTGCGGGTCGGGCCGCGCGCGCACGTCCTCGCGGCGGTGTTCCACCACCTGGTCGGCGACGGCTGGTCGTTGGGGATCTTCACCCGGGAGCTCGGGCACCACTACAACCGCGCGGTGCGCGGCGGCGTCAGCGCCCTCGCCGCACCCGCCGCACCCGCCGCACCCGCCGAACCCGCCGAGCCCACCGAACTCGCCGAGCCGGAGATCCAGTTCGGCGACTACGTGCTCTGGGAGCGCGAGCAGCTGTCGGACGAACGCCTGGCGCGCGGGCTGCGGTTCTGGAAGGAGCGGCTGGACGGCGCCCCCGACCTGCTCGCCCTGCCGACGGACCGGCCGCGCCCGGCGGTGGCCTCCGACGCGGGCCGGCTGTTCGGGACCCGGCTGCCCCGCACGCTGTCCGAGGAGGTCCGCCGCCTCGGCGCGCGCGAGGGTGTCACGCCCTTCATGGTGCTGCTGGCCGGGTACGCCGTCCTGCTGCACCGCTACGCCCAGTCCCCGGACCTCGTGGTGGGCGTCCCCACGGCCGGCCGTTCGCAGCCCGAGACCGAGGGCGTGATCGGCTACTTCGCCAACACCGTCCCGCTGCGCCTGCGGGTCGACCGGGGCCAGGGCTTCCGCGAGCTGCTCCAGCAGGTCAAGCAGACGACCCTGGACGCCCACGACCACCAGGACATCCCGCTCGACCTGCTGGTCGACGAGCTGGGGGTGGCGCGGGACCTCAGCCGCAGCCCGCTGATCCAGACGCTGTTCGTGCTGCTGGAGGAGGGCCGCTCCACGCTCGGGGCCGGGCGCAGCGGGCTGGAGCTGGACGGGGTGACGGCCACCGGCCGCCGTCCGGTGACCGGGCACGCCAAGTTCGACCTGTCGCTGGTGGCCGAGGAGACCGGGCGGGGCTACGCCCTGGAGTTCGAGTACGCCACCGACCTGTTCGTCGAGTCCACCGTCCGGCGGATGGCGGAGCACTACGCCCGGCTGCTGGCCGGGGCGGTCGCCGACCCGGCCCGGCCGGTGGGCGAACTCCCGCTGGAGGAACCGGCGGTGGTGGCCGAGCGGGTCCGGTCCCTGAGCGGCGCGGACCTGCCGCACGACCGGGACGTCCTGCTGCACCAGTACGTCGAGCGGTTCGCGCGGAGCACCCCGGACGCCCCGGCGCTCCGGGGCGAGCACGGCGACCTGACGTACCGCGAACTGAACGAGCGGGCCAACCGCTTGGCGCGGGCCCTGGTGGCGCGCGGCGCGGGGCCCGGCGCGGTCGTCGGGATCGCGCTGCCGACCGGGCCCGAGCTGGTGACCGCGATGGTCGCGGTGGTGAAGACCGGGGCGGCGTACCTCGCCGTCGAGGTGAACCACCCGGGCGAGCGGATCCGGTCGGTGCTGGCCGACGCGGGCGCGGCGGTCGTGGTCACCACGCCCGGGCTGCGCGCGACCGTGGCGGGCGGCGCCGAGGTGCTGGTCCCCGCGGACCCGGCCGTGCGCCGGGGCATCGAGGCGCTCGGGTCGGCCGACCTCGGGGTGTCCGTCGGCGCGGACGCGATGGCCTACCTGGTGTACACCTCCGGGTCGACCGGCGAGCCCAAGGGCGTGCCGATCACCCACCGCAGCGTCACCCGGCTCTTCCCCGACCCCGATCCGCTGTACGCCTTCGGGCCGGACGACTGCTGGACCCTGTTCCACTCCTGCGCGTTCGACCTCTCGGTCTGGGAGATCTGGGGCGCGCTGAGCCACGGCGCGGTGCTGAGCCCCGTCCCGCCGACGGTCGCCCGGGCCCCGGAGGAGTTCGCCGACCACCTGGTCCGGCACCGGGTCGGCGTGCTCAACCAGACCCCGGCGGCCTACGAGCAGCTGCTGGACCACTTCGCCCGGCACGGCGTCCCCGACGGGCTCCGGCTGCACACCGTGATCGTGGGCGGCGAGGCGTGGGGCGAGGAACTCGCCGAGCGGCACCGGGTGTTGCTCGGCGGGGTGGCGCTGTTCAACGAGTACGGCCCGGCGGAGGCGGCGGTGTGGACGGCGCACCGGCTCGTCCACGACCCGGTGACGAAGCGCTCGCACCCGGTCGACCTCGGTGTGCCGCACAGCCGGAGCCTGGTCGTGGTGCTCGACGAGGGCGGCCGGCCGGTGCTCCCGGGGGCGGTCGGCGAGATCTGCCTCGGCGGCGAGGGGCTCACCCGGGGCTACTGGAAGCGGCCGGAGCTGGACAAGGCCGCGTTCTTCGAGGCGGTCCTGCCGGGGGTCGGGGCGCAGCGGCTCTACCGCACCGGGGACCTGGGCCGGTGCACCGCCGACGGCCGGGTCGAGTTCGTCGGCCGCAAGGACCGCCAGGTGAAGATCCGCGGCTACCGGATCGAGCTGCGCGAGGTGGAGCGCGCGCTGCTGGCCCTGCCCGGGGTCCGGGAGGCGCTGGTCACCGCCGTCGACGGGCGGCTGGTCGCCCATGTGGTGCCGGAGCCGGGGGCCGACGCGCCGGGGGCCGGCGCCGGCGTTGACGCCCGAACCACCGAAGCCGCCCTGACCGGCGCGCTGCGCGCCCGGCTGCCGCTCCACCTGGTCCCCGCCCACGTGGTGCTGCTGGACGCGTTCCCGCTGACCGCCAACGGGAAGGTCGACCACGACCGGCTGCCCGCGCCGCGTCCGGCGGACCGTGCCGCCGGGGTGGAGCCGAGCACCCCGACCGAGAAGCTGGTCGCCGGGGTGTTCGCCGAGACCCTCGGCGTCGACTCCGTCCCCGCCGACGCCGACTTCTTCGACCACGGCGGGCACTCGCTGCTCGCGACCCAGGCCGCCGCCAGGATCGCCGACCGGTCCGGCCGGCCCTGCCCCGTCCGCGCGCTGTTCGAGTGCGGCACGGCGACCGCGCTGGCCCGGTGGCTGGACGAGGCCCGGTCGGCGGCCGGCGGGCCCGCCGACCCGGACGGCCCGGCGCTGCCGCGGATCGTCGCCGACCCGCAGCGGCGCTACGAGCCCTTCCCGCTGACCGACGTGCAGCAGGCGTACTGGGTGGGGCGGACGGGCGCGCTGGACTTCGGCGAGGTCTCGGTCCACTGCTACGTGGAGTACGACGTGCCGGACCTCGACGTCGCCCGCCTGGAGCGGGCGTTCAACCGGCTGGTGCGCCGGCACGAGGCACTGCGGCTGGTGGTGGCGGAGGGCCGGCAGCGGATCCTGCCCCACGTCCCGGAGTACCGCATCGCGGTGGCCGACCTGGCCGGGCACGGCCCGGCGGAGGCGCAGCGGGCGCTCGCGGCCACCCGCGACCGGATGGCGCACCAGGTGCTGCCCAGCGAGCGCTGGCCGCTGTTCGAGATCGCCGCGAGCCGGCTGCCGGACCGTCACCGGCTGCACCTCAGCCTGGACGCCCTGGGGCTCGACGCGTGGAGCCTGAACCTCGTCCTCAACGAGTGGGCCCGGCTCTACCGCGACGAGGACGCCGAACTGCCCGCGCTGGACCTGAGCGTGCGCGACTACGTGCTGGCGGAGCGGGAGTTCGCCGGCACGGCGGCCTTCCGCCGCTCCAGGGACTACTGGACGGGCCGGCTGGACACCCTGCCCGCCGCCCCGGCGCTGCCCCTGGCGGCGACCGCCCCGACCGGGCCGCGCCGCTTCGACCGCGTGCAGCGCCGGCTCCCCGCCGCCGACCTGCGCGCCCTGCGCGAACGCGCCGAGCGCCGCGGCCTGTCGCTGTCGGCCGTCCTGGCGGCGGCCTTCGCCGACACCCTCGCCACCTGGAGCGCCGAACCGCACTTCACCGTCACCACGACGCTCTTCAACCGGCTGCCGGTCCACCCCCGGATCAACGCGATCGCCGGGGACTTCACCTCGGTGAACCTCCTGGAGCTGGACTGGTCGGAGCCGGACGTCCCGTTCGCCGAGCGCGCGGGCCGGACCCAGGGCCGGCTCTGGGAGGACCTCGACCACCGCCACTTCGGCGGCGTCCGCGTGCTGCGCGAACTGGCGCGCACCCGGGGGCTCGACGGGGGACCGCTGATGCCGGTGGTGTTCACCTGCCTGCTGGGCGGCGAGGGAGAGGCGGACGGCTGGGAGAGCCTCTTCCCCGACGAGGTCTTCAACATCACCCAGACCCCGCAGGTCTGGCTGGACCACCAGGTCTACGAGTCCCGCGGGGAGCTGGTGCTCTGCTGGGACCACGTGGCGGGGCTCTTCCCGGACGGCCTGGTGCGCGACATGCACGAGGCGTACTGCGCCGCGCTGCGCGCCCTCGCCCGGGACGAGCGGGCCTGGGACCGTACGCGGCTCACCCCGTTCCCCGAGGCCCAGGCCGAACGCCGGGCCGTGGTCAACGACACCGCCGGGCCGGAGTCGGACCGGCTGCTCCACCAGCTCTTCGAGGACCGGGCCGCGAGCGGCCCCGATGCCGTCGCGGTGGTCGCCGAGGACCGCACCCTGACGTACCGGCAGCTCGACACCGCCGCCAACCGGGCCGCCCGGCGCCTGACGGCCGCGGGCGTCGAGCCGGGCGGGCGGGTGGCCGTCCTGGCCGGCAAGGGCTGGCGCCAGGTGGTGGCCTGCCTGGCGGTGCTCAAGGCGGGCGCGGCCTACCTGCCGGTCGACGCCGGGTCGCCGCAGCAGCGGATCGAGGACCTGCTGCGCCGCGCCGAGGTGGGCGGCGTGCTGGCGGACCCGGACCGGCTCGCCCGGGTCACCGGGCCGGCCGGGCGGTGCGCCCCGGGCGGAGCCCCGGTGCTGCCGGTGGACGAGGACCTGCTCGCACCGGTCGCCGAGGGCGAGGACGTCAGCGCCCCGCCGGCGTGCCGGACGCCCGCCGACCTCGCCTACCTGATCTTCACCTCGGGGTCCACCGGCGAGCCCAAGGGCGTGATGATCGACCACCGGGGCGCGGTGAACACCGTCCTGGACATCAACGACCGCTACGGGATCGGCCCGCGGGACCGGGTCCTGGCGCTCTCCGCGCTGGGCTTCGACCTGAGCGTCTACGACGTCTTCGGCCTGCTCGCCGCGGGCGGCGCGGTGGTCGTCCCGCCGGACGACCAGGTCCGCGAACCGGCGCGCTGGGCCGACTGGGTCCTCGACCACCGGGTCACGGTGTGGAACACGGTGCCGATGTCGATGGAGATGTTCACGGCGGCCGTGAGCGGCCGCCCGGACGAGTTCCGCGAGCGGCTGGCGCACAGTCTGCGGCTGGTGCTGCTCAGCGGGGACTGGATCCCCACCGAGCTGCCCGGCCGGGTGTCGGAGGTGTTCCGCGACGCGCGGACGGTGGGCCTCGGCGGCGCCACCGAGGCGTCGATCTGGTCGATCGCCCACGAGATCGACCGGGTCGACCCGGGGTGGGCGAGCGTCCCCTACGGACGGCCGCTGCGCAACCAGACCTTCCACGTCCTGGACCGGGCCCTGCGGCCCCGCCCCGACCACGTGCCCGGCGACCTCCACATCGGCGGCACCGGGCTGGCCCGGGGCTACTGGCGGGACGAGGAGCGGACGGCGGCGGCCTTCGTCGTCCACCCCGACACCGGCGAGCGGCTCTACCGCACCGGCGACCGCGGCCGCTACCTGCCGAACGGCGACATCGAGTTCCTGGGCCGCGACGACCTCCAGGTCAAGGTGGGCGGCCACCGGATCGAGCTCGGCGAGATCGAGCACCACCTGGCCGGGCTCCCGGGCGTGCGGCACGGCCTGGCGCACGTCGTCAGGCCGGACGGGCGCACCCCGCGGCTCGCCGCGTACCTGCACGTCGACCTGCCGGAGGAGGACGAGGAGGCCGCGGCCGCGGCGGTCGAGTTCCGGCTGGCACAGCCCGGGCTGCGCGTCCTCGACGGGGAACTCCACCCCCTCGGCAGCGGCACGGACAGCGCCGACGCCGACGCGGCGCTGAGCGCGCGCAAGAGCTTCCGGGCCTTCGAGGGCGCCGAGCCGGACCCCCGGGCACTGGCCGACTGGCTCACCGGGGCCCTGGCACCCCGCCCCGCGCCGGGCGACGACCGCTCGGTCGCCGCCGCCGTGCGCCCGCTGCTGGCCCGTCCGGTCGAGGGCTCCGCCCTGCCCCGGCGGCGCTACGGGTCGGCGGGCTCGCTGTACCCCGTCCGGACCTACCTGGTCGGTGACCGCGACGCCGAGGGTCTGGCCGCCGGGGTGTTCTACCTCGACCCCGTCCGGCACGGGTGGGTCCGGGTGGGCTCCGGCGAGGCGGCGGCCGCCTGGCGCGCCGCCCACGGCGGCCGGGGCCCGGCCCTGCTGCTGGTGGCCAAGGGCTCGGCGATCGAGCCGCAGTACGGCGGGCGGGGCCTGCGCTACGCGGCGGTCGAGGCCGGGTCGATGGCTCAGCTGGTGAGCGACGCGACCGGGGCGGCCTGGCGGCTGCGGCAGGACCGCGAGGCGGGCGGGCTGGCCCCGCTGGTGCTGGAGAGCCCGGACTGCCGGCTGCTGGGCGTGCTGGAACCCGGCCCGGTGGACGAGGCGGCCGGTGGCGCCGTGGACGAGGTGCTCCCGGACGGCCTCACCGTGCTGGTGCACGTCAGGCCGGGCGCTGTCCCGGCCGGGGCCGGCGGCGGACTGTCGGCGGGCTGGCACCGCTGGGAGGGCGGCCGCTGGGCCGGCTTCGCCGGGCCGGAGCCCGCACCCGACCTGAGCAACCCGGACAACTGGTCGATCTACCAGGGCGCGACGGCCGCCGTGTTCCTGCTCGGCCCCACGTCCGGCGGCCCCACGTCCGGCGGCCCCACGCCCGGCGGTCCCACGCCCGGCGGTCCCACACTCGGGGCCGAACGGGAGCCCGGGGCAGCCGAGTCGGCGGCCGGCCGGCTGGTGCAGCGGCTCGCGGACACCGGCCACCACCACGGGCTCGGCGGCTGCTCGATCGGCGAACTCGACCCGACCGGCGACCGGATCGTCCGGGCCGCGGCCGGCGGCGGCGAGGTCCTGCACGCCTTCTTCGCCGGTCCGGTGGCCGACGCCCAGCGCGCCGACCCGCGGCCGAGCGAAGCCGTCCCGTTCCGCCGGGTGCTCGCCCGGCTGGCCCGGACGGCGCTGGAGCGCCGGCTGCCCCCGTACATGGTCCCCGAGCACTACCTGGTGCTCGGCGAGCTGCCGCTGTCGCGCAACGGGAAGGTCGACCGCGGCCGGCTGCCCGCCCCGGCGGCGGCCGCGGCGCAGCGGCCCGCGCGGCCTGCGGGCGACGGGCGGCCGTACGGCGCCACCGAGCAGGCGGTCGCCCGGCTGTGGGCCGAGCTGCTGGGGGTCACGCCCGGGCCGGAGGACGACTTCTTCGCCCTCGGCGGCCACTCGCTGACCGCGACGCTCCTGCTCAACCGCGTCCGGGAGGTCTTCGGGGTCGAACTCCAGCTGCGCGGCATCTTCCTGCACCCCGACGTGGGCGGGCAGGCCGGGCTGATCGAGGCCGCCCGCGCCGACCGCCCGGCGGCGACGGTGGCGGCGGCGGACCGGACCCCGGCCCTGCGGCGGCGCTCGGCCACCCGGGCACCGGCCTCCTCCGGCCAGCAGCGCCTGTGGTTCGCCGAGCAGCTCGCCCCGCCCGAACTGCGCGGCGCCGTCTACGCGATGCCCTCGGCCGTCCTGATCGAGGGGGCGACGGACTGGCCGCTGCTGCGCCGGGCCGTGCAGCGGATCGTGGACCGGCACGAGGTGCTGCGGACCACCTTCCGGATCGCCGACGGGCGGATCGAGCAGGTCGTCCACGCGCGGATGCCCGTCGACCTGGAGGTCGAGGACTGCCCGGGCGTGGACGAGGCCGACCGGCGGGCGTACGCCGACCGGCGGCTGCGCGAACTGGCCGGGCACCGCTTCGACCTGGCCCACGGCCCGCTGTTCCGCTTTCACGTGCTCCGGCTGGCCGAGGACCGCCACCTGCTGTTCAGCGCGCTGCACCACATCGTCTCCGACGGCTGGTCGGTCGGCGTCTTCGCCGCCGAGCTCGACCTCGCCCAGCGGGCCGAACGCGACCGACAGGCGCCCGAACTGCCCGAGTTGGCGCTCCAGTACGCCGACTACGCGGCCTGGCAGCAGGAGCCCGCCACCCAGCGGGCCGCCACCGCGCGGGTCGACTTCTGGCACCGGACGCTGTCCGGGGCGCCCGCCACCTCGGTGCCGCCGGCCGACCTGCCCCGGCCCGCCCGGCAGGACTTCACCGGATCCAGCGTCAGCCGGCCGCTGCCGCCCGGACTGGCCGCCCGGATCGAGGAGCACTGCCGCACCCTCGGCGTCACGCCCTTCGCCTTCCACCTGGCGGCCTACACGGCCTGGCTGTCCCACAGCACGGGCCAGGACGACCTGGTGGTGGGCACCCCCGTCGACTCCCGCCACCACCCGGACCTGGAACGGCTGATCGGATTCTTCGCCAACATGCTGGCCCTGCGCGTCGACCGGGCGGCGCGGAGCACCTTCGGCGAGCACGCCCGGGCGGTGCAGGAGCGCCTGCTGGCCGCCCACGAGCACCGGGAGGTGCCGTTCGAGAGCGTGGTCGACGCGCTCGGCCTCGACCGCCGCTCCGGCAGGCACCCGCTCTTCCAGACCACCTTCGTGCACGAGAGCGCCGACCGGGCCGCCACCCTGCCCGGAGCCGTCCCCGTACCGCTGGAGTCGACCGTCGCCCGCTACGAGGTCAGCGTGCTGCTGCGGCCGCGCGGCGGAGAGCGGGAGCTCACCGTCGAGTACGCGACCGGGCTCTTCCTGCCCGGGACGGCGCACCGCTGGCTCGACGAACTCCTGCTGCTGCTGGACGCGGCCGCCACCGACCCGGGGGCGCGCCTCGACGAGCTGACCGCCGTACTGGACGCCGCCGAACAGGACCGCACCGGGGGCCGCCGCGGCCCGCACCGCCCGCTGCCGGAGACCACCGTCGCCGAGCGCTTCGAGGAGATGGCGCGGCTGCACCCCGACGTGTGCGCGATCCGCTCCGGCGACGGCGGCCGGGAGACGCTCACCTACCGCGAACTGGACGCCCGGGCGAACCGGATCGCCCGGCTGCTGCTCGCCCACGGGGCCGGACCGCGGCGGGTGGTGGCCGTCCGCCTGCGCCGTACGGCCGACCTGTTCGCCACCTACCTGGCCGTGCTCAAGACCGGCGGCTGCTACGCGGCGATCGACGGCGGCAACCCGCCCGCCCGGATCGCCGCCCTGCTGGCGGACCTGGCGCCCGACCTGGTCGTCACCGACCGGGCCGACGCCGCCCCGACCACCGACGGCCCCTGCCTGGTGCTGGACGAACGGTCGGGCGCCGACCTCGACGACGGCCCCCTGCCCACCGCGGCCGGCCCCGACGACCTGGCCTACATCGTCCACACCTCGGGCTCCACCGGCGAGCCCAAGGGCGTGCGGATCCGGCACCGCGGCGTGGTCAACCTGGCGCTCTCCCAGCACGACCACTACGAGGTCGGACCGGGCCGCCACGTGCTCTCCCTGGCGTCCTGCGGGCACGACGGCTCGGTCTGGGAGTGGACCACGGCGCTGCTCAACGGGGCGACGCTCAGCATCGTGGCGGACTCCGCCGCCGAGGTGGTCAACCGGCTGCACCACCCGGACCGGCACCCGCCGGTCCACCTGGCCGCGCTCACCCCGACCGTGCTGGCCACCCTGCCCCCACACGCCCTGCCCGACCTCCAGGTGCTGGTGGTCGCGGGGGAGAGCTGCCCGCAGAGCCTGATCGACCGGTGGTCCGGCCGGGCCCGGATGTTCAACTTCTACGGGCCCAGCGAGGCCACCGTGACCGCCACGGCCTTCCCCGTCGACGGGCGGCGCGGCGCCGCCACCATCGGGCTGCCCGTGCGCAACACCGAGGTCCGGCTGCTCGACGAGCGGCTCCGGCCGGTGCCCCCCGGCGGCAGCGGCGAGATCTGCATCGGCGGCGTCGGACTGGCCGAGGGCTACCACCGGCGGGACGGCGAGACCGCCGCCGCGTTCGTCGAGACCGTGATCGGCGGCCGCCCCACCCGGCTGTAC
Organism: Kitasatospora sp. NPDC059160; assembly: GCF_042755465.1. NCBI lineage: Bacteria > Bacillati > Actinomycetota > Actinomycetes > Kitasatosporales > Streptomycetaceae > Kitasatospora > Kitasatospora sp. NPDC059160. Next base: position 110,781 of record NZ_JBHZCN010000006.1, read on the forward strand.
CGCACCGGCGACCGGGGCCGCTGGTCGGCCGACGGCCTGCTGGAGTTCCTCGGCCGGCTCGACGAGCAGGTGAAGGTCCGCGGCGTCCGGGTCGAGCCCGGCGAGGTCCGCGCCCGGCTGCTCGACCTGCCGGGCGTCGACCAGGCGGCGGTGGTCGCCGACAGCGGGTCGGGCGAGGTCCGGCTGCTCGGCTACCTGGTCGCGGCGCGACCGCTCGACCCGGACGCGCTGCGGGACCGGCTGCGGGCCACCCTGCCGGACGCGATGGTCCCCGCCTGGCTCTGCCAGGTCGACGCCCTGCCCCGGGCCCTGAGCGGAAAGGTCGACGCGGCGCGGCTGCCCCGGCCCGAGGCGGCCCCGGCGCCGGAGGAGCCCTCCCCGGGGGCCGGCTCGACCGTGCAGCGCCTCCAGGGGCTGATGGAGACGGTCCTGGAGGGCCGACGGCTCGGGCCCGAGGACGACTTCTTCCGCCACGGCGGCCACTCGCTCAAGGCCGTCCAACTCGTCACCGCCGTGTACGAGGAGTTCGGGACCGAGCTGGAGGTCCGGGACGTGTTCGACCACCCCACGGTGGCGGAACTGGCGCAGCTGATCGACGACAAGGGGCAGACCCGATGACCGGCGCACCCACCCGGACCCGGCGTCAGCCGGTCTCCCGCTTCCAGCGGCAGCTCTGGCTGGCCGAGCGGATCGCCCCCGCACCGGGCACCTACAACCTCCCGGTGCTCCTGGAACTGCGCGGCACCCCGCAACTCCCCGCCCTGGCCGAGGCGTTGCGCACCCTGCTGCGGCGGCACGCCGTGCTGCGCTGGCAGTTCCCCGAGGCGGACGGCGAACCCCACGCCGAGGACAGCGGCGACCCGGAGGTGCCGGTCGCCGAACTCGACTGGCGGGAGCTGTCCGCACCGGACCGGGAGGCACGGCTCGCCGCGTTCTTCCGGGAGCCCTTCGCGCTCGACCGGGGGCCGCTGGTCCGGGCCGCGCTGGCCCGGACCAGGCCGGACCGCCACTGGTTCGCGCTCTGCGTGCACCACCTCCTGGTGGACGGCTGGTCGATCGGCATCCTGCTGCGCGAACTGGCCGCCGCCTACAGCGCCGCCGTGCACGGCCGGGAGCCCGAACTCCCGCCCCCCGGCACCCCATTCGCGCAGGACGTCGAGCGCGAACCGGCCGACCTGACCCGGCAGTCGGAGTTCTGGAAGAAGTCCCTGGCCGGTGCTCCGCAGCGGCTCACCCTGCCCTTCGAACGCGGCCGCGACTCCTGGTCGGGGCAGGCCCGGCGGTACGACTTCGGCCTCTCCCCGGAACTCAGCGCCCGACTGCGCGGGCTCGGCGAGGAACGCCGCGCCAGCCCCGCGATGACGCTGATGACGGCCTACCTCGCCCTGCTGGCCCGGTTCGGCGCCACCACCGACGTGCTCGGCACGGTGCCGGTGGTCAACCGGCTGCGCCCGGGCCTGGGCGACACCGTGGGCCTGCTCACCAACACCCTGCCGGTGCGGCTGACCCTCGCCCCCGGCGCGAGCTTCGCCGACGCCCTGACCCAGGTGCGCGACCGGCTGCTGAACGCCATGGCCAACGCCGACGTGCCGTACCAGCAGATCGTCGACGCCGTCGCCACCGAGCGCGAGCCCCACGTGCCCACGCTCTGCCAGACGCTGTTCACCTGGGGGGAGAGCGGGCCGCCGCTCGTCCTGGACGGCCTGGAGACGGAGCTGCGGCCGGCCCCCGAGATCGCCGTCAGGTTCGACCAGATGCTGTTCGCCGGGGAGCGGGACGGCCGCATCGAGCTCCGCCTGGAGTACCCGGCCGAGCTCTACGACGAGGACTCCGTCGCCGAGTTCGCCGAGAGCTACGTCGCCTGCCTGACGGCGATGGCCGAGGACTGCGACCAGCCGGTCGAATCGGCCTCGCTGGTCTCCGAGCGGCAGCGCCGCCGGATGGCCGCGTGGTCGCGGCCCCGGCCCGAGCCGCCGCGGTCGCGCACCGTCCACCAGGCGGTCGAACACTGGGCCGCCACCGGCCCGCGGGTGGTCGCGCTGCACCGGGGCGAGCGCACCTGGGACTACGGGTGGCTCAACGCCACCGCCAACCGGCTCGCCCGCAGGCTGCGCGCCGCCGGGATCGGGCCCGGCGACGTCGTCGCGCTGCGGATGGAGCGCTCGGTCGAACGGGTCGTCGCCTGGCTGGCGACGGCCAAGGCCGGCGCCTGCTACCTGTCCGTCGACCCGGGCGACAGCGAGGCCGGGGAGGTCGGTGAGGCCGTCGCCGGGGCCGCGCTGCTGCTGGCGCACGAGGCCCTGGCGGCCGACCCCCTCCCGGGCGTCCCGCTGCTGCTCTGGGAGCGGACAGAACCGGAACTCGCCGCGCTGGACGGCACCGACCTCGGGCTGGACGTCGACCCCGACGCCCCGGCCTGCCTGGTGTTCACCTCCGGAACCACCGGGCCGCCCAAGGCGGTCCGGCTGGCGCACCGCGGCCTGGTCAACCTCGCCGCCCACCACCGGGAGGCCTTCGGGGTCGGGCCGGGCGAAGTCGTCCTCCAGCTCGCCGCCGCCGACTGCGACGCCTCGGTCGGGGAGTGGGCGGGCGCGCTCGCCAACGGCGCCGCGCTGCGGCTCCCGCCGACCCGGGACGTCCACGACCGCCCGGCCGAGGTCGTCGCGGCGCTGCGCGAGCCCGGCGCCACCGTGGTCGCCCTGCCGCCCTCCCTCGCCGCGGCGCTGCCCGACGACGCCCTGCCCGCCGTCCGGGTGCTGCTGCTGCGGGGCGAGCCGTCCCCGCCCGAGCTGCTGACCAGGTGGGCGGCGCGGGTGCCCGTGGTGGCCGACACCTACGGCGTCGGCGAGGCCACGGTGACGAGCACCAGCTTCGTCCACCGGCCCGGGTTCCCCGCCCGGACGGTGGGCACGGCCCTGCCCGGCGTCGGGATCCACGTCCTGGACGAGGCCGGCCGTCCGCTCCCGCCCGGCCTGGTCGGCGAGATCGGCGTCTCCGGCGAGGGCCTGGCACCCGGCGGGGGCCTGACGCCCGGCCACCCGGACAGCCCGAACGGCCCGGACGGGGCTCCGGCTCGGATTCACCGCACCGGCGACCTGGGCCGGTTCCTGCCCGACGGCAACCTGGTGTTCGAGGGCCGCCGCGGCGACCGGACCGAACTGCGCGGCCACCGGGTCGACCCGGACCGGATCGCCTCGGCCCTGCGCACCCACCGCACGGTGCGGGACGCCGCGGTGACCGCCGCCCCGGTCGGCACCGACGGCCCCCGGCTCACCGCCTACGTGGTGCCCGCGGGCAAGGCCCCCATCGGCGAGGAGGCCCGCGCCCGGCTGCGGCTGGAGCTGCGCGACCACCTGGCCGAGCGCCTCGGACCCCACCCGGTGCCCGAGGCGTACGTCCTGCTCGACGAACTGCCGCTGAACCCGCGCAGCCTGACCCTCCGGCCGCGGGCCCTGCCCCGCCCCGGGGCCGACAGCTTGCTCGGCCCGGACGCCTCCGCGCTGCGCACCGCCACCCAGCGGGAACTGGCCGGGATCTGGCGCGGGTTGCTGGGCGTGGAGACGGTCGGCCCGGACGACTCGTTCTTCCTGCTGCGCGGCAACTCGCTGCTGGTGGTCAAGGTCGGCCACGCGATCCGCGCCCGCTTCGGCATCGACCTGCCGGTCCGCCGGCTCTTCGAGCGCAGCACGCTGCGCGACCTCGCCGAGACCGTGGACGAGGCACTGGCCGCCCGGGACGCCGTGGACCCGGCGGCGCGCCGGGCTCCGGCCGAGCCCCTGCCGCGGGCCACCGACCGGCCGGAGTGGCCGCTGTCCTTCGCCCAGGCCCGGATGTGGTTCCTGGACCGGCTCACCGACGGCAACCCCGCCTACCACGTGCCGCTGGCCCTGCGGCTGACCGGGCGGGTGTCGGCCGAGGAGGTCGGGCGGCTGCTGACCGCGCTGGTGCACCGGCACGAGGTGCTGCGCACGGCGTACGTCGAGACCGACCGCCGGCCCGTCCAGCGGGTCCTGGCGGCCGCGCCGGTCCGGGTCGCGGTCAGCGACCTGCGCGGCCTCGACCGGCCCGAGGGCGAGCGGGAGTGGCGCCGCCTGGCCGCCGCCGACCTGGCGCGGCCGTTCGCCCTCACGGCCGGGGAGAACCTGCGGGCCCGGCTGGTGGCCCTGGACGAGGAGCACGCCGTCCTGCTGCTCTGCCTGCACCACATCGCCGTCGACGGCTGGTCGGTGGAGCAGCTGCTGGCGGAACTGGCCGCGCTCTCCCGCGGCGAGGACCTGCCGCCGGTGCCGCTGCGCTACGTCGACTACGCCAGCTGGCAGCGGGAGATCGGCTCCGACCGGCTCGACCAGCAGCTGGCCCACTGGAAGTCCCGACTCGACGGCGCCCCCGAGCGGTTGGAGCTGCCGACCGACCACCCCCGGCCGCCCGAGCAGGACTACCGCGGCGCCACCGTGACCCGCCCGCTGGCGGAGGGGCTCAGCGCCGGGCTGCGGAAGCTCGCCGCCGACTGCGGGGTCACCGAGTTCGTGCTGTACCTGACGGCGTTCCAGGTGTGGCTGGGCCGGATGGCGGGCAGCGAGGACGTCGTGGTGGGCACGGCGGTGGCCGGCCGGCACTACGTGGGCAGCGACCGGCTGGTCGGGCTGATGGCCAACTCGCTCGCCCTGCGGCTGCGCCACGAGGGCACCGAACGCTTCACCGACCTGGTCGCCAGGGCGCGGGACACCGTCGTCACCGCCCAGGAGAACCAGGACCTGCCGTTCGAGCTGCTGGTCGACCACCTGGACGTGGCCCGCGACCTCGGCCGCACCCCGGTCTTCCAGACCATGTTCACCCTCGCCGACCGGCTCCCCGCGCCGTTCGACCTGGCCGGGGCCACCGCCGAACTGCTCACCCTGGACGCCGACACGGCCAAGTTCGACCTCTCCCTGCACGTCCAGACCGGCGGCGTCGACGGCCCCTACCTGCGGGCCGACCACGCGACCGCGATCCTCGCGCCGGACACCGTGGCGCAGTGGCTGGAGGGCTTCGAGACCTTCCTGCGGTCGGTCCTCTCCCGGCCCGACGGCCCGGTCCGCGACCTCGACCTGCTGCCCCCGGCGCGCCGCGCCGCACTGCGCCGCCTCGGCTCCGGACCGGTCCGCGCCTACGGGCCGGAGCCGGTCACGGACCTGGTCGCCGGGTGGGTGCGCCGCGACCCCGGGCGCACCGCCGTCGAGGACGCGACCGGACGGCTCGGCTACCGCGAACTGTCCGACCTGGCCGACCGGGTCGCCGCCGGCCTGCACCGGCACGGCGTGCGCCCCGGGGACCCGGTGGTCGTCGCCCTGCCCCGGGACCGCCGGCTGCCCGCCGCGCTGCTCGGGATCCTGCGGGCCGGCGCCTCCTTCGTCCCCGTCGACCCGGCCCACCCGGCCGCGCGCACGGCGCACGTCGTCGAGGACTGCGGCGCCCGCCTGGCGCTGGGCGACCCGGGCGCCGCCGGGCTGTCCTGCGTCGGCTGGGCGGACCTCACCCGCCCCGGCGGGGCTGACCTCATTGAGGCCGGCGGGCCGACCAGGCCCACCGGGCCGGGGCCCGACGCGGTCGCGTACACGATCTACACCTCGGGCTCCACCGGCCGCCCCAAGGGCGTGGTGGTCTCCCACCGGAGCCTGGCCAACTCCCTGCGGGCGATGGCCGAGGTGCTCGGCACCGGCCCGGGCCACCGGCTGCTGGCGATCACCACCACCGCCTTCGACATCTCCGTCCTGGAACTGCTCCTCCCGCTCACCGCCGGGGGCACCGTGATCGTGGCGGACGAGCAGGCCCAGCGGGACCCGGACACCCTGCGGACGTGGCTGGAGGAGCACCGGGCCGACGTCCTCCAGGCCACCCCGGCCACCTGGCAGGGCCTGCTCGACACCGGATGGGCCGCGCCCCGCGACTTCACCGCGGTCGTCGGCGGCGAAGCCCTGCCCCAACCGCTCGCCGACCGGCTCACCGAGCGGACGGGCACCGCGTGGAACGTCTACGGCCCCACCGAGGCCACCATCTGGAGCACGGCGGCCCGGCTGGTCCGCGACGAACGCGTGCACCTGGGCCGCCCCCTGCCCAACACCCGGGCGTCCGTCCTGGACGCCTCCGGCCGGCCGGTGCCCCGGGGCGTCGTCGGGATGCTGCACCTGGCCGGGGCCGGGCTCGCGGTCGGCTACCTCGGGCGCCCCGACCTGGACGCGGCGGCCTTCGGCACCGACCCGGAGACCGGCGAGCGGCTCTACCGGACCGGCGACCTGGCCAGGATGCGCGCCGACGGCACCCTGGAGTTCCTCGGCCGCCAGGACGCCCAGGTGAAGATCCGCGGCTTCCGGATCGAACCGGGCGACGTCGAGGCGACGCTGTCCCGACTGGCCGGTGTGGAACGGGCGGTGGTCACCGCCGTCGGCTCCGGGGCGCACGCCCGGCTGGTCGCCTTCCTCCAGCAGACCGGCCCGGACGCCGACGGCCCGGGCGCGGACGGACTGGCCGAGGCCGCCCGCCGCCGGGCGCAGGAGCAGCTGCCCGAGTACCTGCGGCCGTCCCAGTACCTCGTCCTCGCCGAGCTGCCGCTCACCCCGAACCGCAAGGTGGACACCGCCGCGCTGCGCGCACTGGCGGCCGAGCGGACGACCGCCGCCCGACCGGACGACCCGGTGATGATGACCCCGGTGCAGTACGCGCTGCGGCGGCTCTGGCGCACCGTCCTCGGCGGGGCCGCGCCGGGCCTGCGGGACGACTTCTTCGCCTCCGGCGGGACGTCGGTGCTCGCCGTCCGGCTGGCCCGGGAGGTCCAGCGGGAGTTCGGCACGGAGGTCCGGGTGGCCGACGTCTTCCACGGCCGCACCGTCGAGCGGCTCGCCGAACTGGTCGGCCGGGCCGGCGGCACCCCGCCGCAACTGCCCGTCCTGCTCGACCTTCCCGACCTCGGCAACGGCGCCGCCACGGCACCGGCCGACGGCGAACCGCCCGTCTTCGCGATCCATCCGGCCGGCGGCACCGCGTACTGCTACCAGCCGCTGGCGGAACTGCTGCGCTCCGCGCGCTGCGTGGGCGTCAACCACCCCCACCTCGACGACCTGGAGCACCGCTACGCAACGCTGCGCGAGATGGCCGAGGAGTACGCCCGGCTGCTGCGGGGCCGGCAACCCGCCGGCCCGTACCGGCTGCTGGGCTGGTCCTTCGGCGGAACGCTCGCCTACGAGATCGGCCGGGTCCTGGAGCGGGCGGGGGAGCGGGTCGCCGGAGTCGTGATCCTCGACGCCCACAACTGGGGGCCGCGCGCCGCCGCGCTCGCCGCCCTCGACATCGACGAGGTGCTGGAACACCAGCGCCGCCACGGCCAGCACGTCGACCGCTTCATGGAGAAGGACGCCCGGGAGAGCGACCGGCTGCTGCGGGCGAGCTGCGCGACGGCGGCCGGCTTCCCCGTCCTGCTGTTCAAACCCACCGACCGGGACGAAGTCGCCCCGGCGCTGTTCGACGACGAGCACAACGGCTGGCGGGGCCTGCCCGCCGCACTGACCCTGCGGCGGGTCGAGGGCAACCACGGCAGCCTGCTCCGCAAGCCGGCCCTGGACCGGATCGCCGCCGAGGTCGACGACTTCTTCGCCGTGACGATCGGAGTGACGACATGATCCCGCCTCCCCTGGAGAACGCGCTCTACGGCATCCACGCCACCCACGCCCTGCGGCTGGCCGACCGGCACGGCGTCTTCACCCACCTGCTGCGCCACGGCCCGGCCACCGCACCCGCCGCGGCCGCCGAACTGGGGCTCGACGCCGAGACGCTGGAACGGCTGATGCTGCTGCTCAAGATCTCCGGACTGCTCGCCGACGCCGGCGGCGGGCGGTACGAACTCCCCGCCGGGACGGCCGACTTCCTCGCCCCCGACGGCCCCCGCTACCTGGGCGGCTTCGTCGAGCACCTGGTCACCGACGCCGCCCGCCAACTGGAGCTGCTGGACGCCTACCTGACCCGCGGCAAGGACGCCGTGGACGCGGACCTCCCGGACGCGTTCGCCAGGATCCACCGGGACGGCGCGTCGACCGAGCGGTTCCTGGCGGCCATGTGGCAGCTGAGCCACCACGCCTCCGACCGCCTGGCCGAACTCGCCGACCTGGGCACGGTGACCAGGCTGGTCGACGTCGGCGGGGCCAACGGCCCCTTCGCCGTCGCCGCGCTGCGCCGCCACCCGGCCCTGCGGGCCACCGTGTTCGACCTGCCCGAGGTCGAGCCGTTCCTCAAGGCCAAGCGGAGCGAGCACGGACTCGACGACCGGCTGGACTTCCGGGCCGGGGACTTCTTCCGCGACGAGCTGCCCCCCGGCGACTGCTTCGCCTTCGGCTACGTCCTGTCGGACTGGTCCGACGCCACCTGCCTCGACCTGCTGCGCTCGGCCCACCGGGCCTGCGCGCCCGGCGGCCGGGTGCTGGTGATGGACCGGCTGTTCGACGAGGACCGCGACGGCCCGCTCGGCGCCGCCGTGATGAACCTGTCGATGCACGTGGAGACCCAGGGGCGGCACCGCTCGGCCCGGGAGTACGCCGGACTGCTGGAGGCCGCCGGGTTCACCGCCTGCGAGGTGCGCCGCTCCGACGGCGACAAGCACCTCGTGACGGCCCGCCGGTCGTAGGCCCCGTCCGGGCCCGGCCCCAACCCCTCGTCGAACCACCGGAGGTGACCCCGTGGAACCGCGCTTACCGGAACACTGCGCACACATCGTCAGGATCCAGCGGGAGCGCGGCCGCGCGGCGCTCGCACCCGAACGGCTCGACGAGCTGGCCGGGTACCACGACCGGCCCCCGCCGCCCGCCGACGGGGAGGCGGACGGCGAGGCGGAACTGCTCGGACTGCTGACCCGGCCGTTCAGCCGGACGACGGACATACCGAGGTACTACCGCTATACCGACCTGCACGTCTTCGACTGGTTCCTGGACCAGCGGCCGGACGACCAACTGACCGGCGCCGCCGAGGCGTTGGCGGTCTCGCTGACCGCCCTGCTCGCAGTGGAGCGGGCCGCCCCGGCCGGAGCGATCGACCCCGCGACCTCGGCGGAGCGGCAGCAGCGGCTGCGGGCCCCGCTCGACCGGGTGGCGGAACTGACCTTCGACCCGGCCGGGGCGGTCCCGCTGGGGGAGGCGCTGCGCGCCCGGGAGAACGACCCGCGGGCGCGCTGGAACCGCTTCGTACTGGCCGAGTGCACCGGCTTCCCGCAGTCCGACAAGCACGACGAGCACCTCTTCCTGCGCTCCGTGCACGCCTGCGAGATGGTCTTCTTCCTGGTCCGCGCCCTCGTGCTGCGGGCCGCCGAGACCTGCGCGGGCGACCGGCGGGAGGCCCGGACCAGGCTCCGCCAGGCCGTGCTGACGGCCGAACTGCTGAACGGCGTGTTCAGCGCGCTGTGGACGATGTCGCCCGAGCGCTTCATGGAGTTCCGGGCGGAGACCGGCGACGCCAGCGCCGTGCAGTCGATGAACTACCACGCCATGGAGATCGTGCTCTACGGCCTGGACCCGGAGAAGGAGAAGGTCCTCGCGGAGTACGGGCACCTGGCCGAGCTGCGCGGGATCCTCGCCGAGGAGTGGCAGGCCCAGGGCGCCCGGGTGCGGGCCGCCGGGGACGGCGAGATGGACCGCCACCTCGACGCACTGCTACGGGTGCTCCGCCGTTGGCGCGGGCGCCACTACGGCTTCGCCGTCCGGTACCTGACCCCCGAGCTCACCGGCTCCGGCGGCACCGAAGGCGCGAACTACCTCAAGAAGTTCGTGGAGAAGCGGGGCCTTCCGGCACCCGAGCGGTCCCGGGGCGTCCGGACCTTCCTCACGTGCTGACCACCGGAGAGAACGAGGAGACCATGCCGACCGAGCGACTCACCCTGGTGTGCCTGCCCTTCGCCGGGAGCGGGGCCGGCTTCTACCGCGCCTGGGCCGACCTCGCGGTGCCCGGCCTGACGGTGCTGCCGGTCCAACTGCCCGGGCGGGAGGAGCTGTTCCTGGACGAACCGCTCACCGAGGTGGCCCAGGCCGTCGCCCTGCTCGCCCCCCGGATCGCCGAACTCACCGAAGGCCGGCGGTTCGCGCTCCTCGGCCACAGCCTCGGCGCCGTGCTCAGCTACGAGATCGCGCTCGCCCTCGACCGGCAGGGCGACGGCGGCCCGGAGCACCTGTACGTCAGCGGCTCACCCGGCCCGTCGAACGGGCGCGAGGCCCGCGCCACCGGGCTGGACGACACCGAATTCCTGGCCCGCGTCCAGGAGTTCGCCGGCTACCGGCACGAGGCCTTCGACGACCCGGACCTGCGGGAGGTCCTGCTGCCGGTGCTCCGCGCCGACGTCGCCATGCACGAGGACTACGCGCCGAGCACGACCGAGCCCCTGCGCGTCCCGGTCACCTCGCTGCGGGGCGCCGAGGACGACCTGGTCACCGCCGCGCAGGCCCGGCAGTGGCAGGACGTCACCGAGAGGGAGTTCCGCTACCTCGAACTGCCCGGCGGCCACATGTACCTGGTCGACTCGCCCGAAGCCCTGCTGCGGGCCGTCGCCCGGGGCCGCACCGGGCAGGGGACGGAGGAAGCGCGGACATGCAGCTGACGGACCGGACCGCCGTGATCACGGGAGCGGCCCGCGGGCTCGGCCGCGCGTGCGCCCTCCGCTTCGCCCGCGAGGGCGCCGACCTGGTGCTCCTCGACCTCGCCGGCGACCTGGACGGCGTGGACTACCCGCTGGGCAGCCGCAGCCAGCTGGACCACACGGCCGAGCTGTGCGAGGAGCACGGCAGCGCGGTCGTCACCGCCGCGGTCGACCTGCGCGACCCGGCGGGCGTGCAGGAGGCGGTCGGCCGGGCGCTGGAGCGCTTCCACCGGATCGACGTGCTCGTCAACAACGCCGGCATCGCGGCGCCGTCCGGCCGCCCGGTGCACGAGACCAGCGAGCGCGACTGGGCGCTCATGCTGGACGTCAACCTCTCCGGCGCCTGGCGGATGATCAGGGCGGTCGCGCCGGGGATGGTCGAGCAGGGGTCCGGGAGCATCATCAACGTCTCCTCGACCGCCGGACTGGTCGGCTACCGCTACTTCGCGGGGTACGTCGCCGCCAAGCACGGACTCATCGGCCTGACCAAGGCCGCGGCCCTGGACTACGCGCCCCACCGGATCCGGGTCAACGCGCTCTGCCCCGGCTCGGTGCGCGACGACCCGCTGGTCGAGGGCCGGATGCTCACCGAGATCGCCCGCTCCCTCGACCTGCCGCCGGAGGGCCACGAGGAGGCCTTCCTCCGCGACCAGCCCATGAACGCGCTCGTCGAACCCGCCGACGTGGCCGGGGCGGCGCTCTGGCTGGCCGGGGACGACTCCCGCCGGGTGACCGGAACGGTCCTCACCGTCGACGGCGGCTTCGTCACCCGGTGACGGCACCGGACCGCCCAGAGCTCGGCAGGAGGCCGACCGTGGTTGCACAGACCGAAGCGACGCCGCCCCCACCCGTGGCCGGACCGCCCACCGGCACCGGCCACGACCGGGCGCACCCCGGGCTGCCGTCCGGCCTGCGGCTGCCCGCGCAGGGGCGGGCCTGCCACGGGGTGATCGCCCGGCTGCCCGGCACGCCCGGCCCGGACGACACCGGCCGACGGCTGGCGCAGGCCGCCCGCCGTCTGCCGGAACTCGGCTCGCCCCGGCTCTGGGAGACCAGGGTCGCGACCACCCGGGACGACCCGGGGGCCGCCGCGCGGGCCCGGCGGGAGCTGCTGCGCCCGGTCCACGACGAACGCTCCCCGCTCCGCGCCGTCCGGCTGACGTACGCCGACGGAACCGCGGACCTGGTGCTCGTCGCCCTGCGCCACCTCGTCCCGCGCGCCCTGCTGGAGCAGCTGGCCGGGGCCCTGCTCACCGGGGCGGCGGTGGAGCCGCCGTCCGCCGACGCGCAGTCCGCGCCGTCCACCCCGTCCACCCCGTGGGCCGCGCCCGCCCCGGCCGACTGGGGCCTGGGGGACCGGCACCGCGGCGGTACCGTCAGCGCCCGCCCGCTCGCCGTGCCCGGCCCCGGAGCCGGCCGGGGACCGCGTACCGCGCGGCTGCTCCTGGAGGCCCTCGCCCTCACCGTCGCCCGGTACGCCGGAACGGAGACCGTGACGATCGGGCACCTCGACGTGGCACGCGGACGAGCGGAGCGCGCACGCCTGAGCACCCGGAAGATCGACGAGGAGCAGAGCGTCGCCGACCGACTCGCCGCACCCGGACCCGAAACCGACCTCGCACCCGGTCCGGCCCCCGGGCCGGAGCTCCCGGCGGTCGGCGTCGTCCACGCCGAGGCCTGGGACGGCTGCACCTACCTGCCCTGCCTGACGCCCGTCTTCCCGATCACCGTGCACCTCCTGGAACACCCCGACGGCACGGCCGAGGCGTCCTGCTGGTTCGACGAGGGCGTCCTCGCCCCGGAGGTGGCCGACACCTTCTGCGCCTCGGTCGAGCGGCTGGCCGCACGGTTCGCGGCCGACTCCGGCACGACCGTCCCGGCCACGCTGCCGCCCCTGACCCCGGAGGAGACGGCCCGGGTCCTGCGCCGGGGCGGCGCCGGCCGGGCCCCCGGCCCCGGCGCCGACCGGCGGATCGACGACTGCTTCGAGGAGGCGGCCCGCCGACGCCCCGACGCGGTGGCGCTGACCGACGAACACGGAGAGCTGACGTACGGACAGCTCGACGAGCGCGCCGACCGGGTCGCGGCAGGCCTGCACGCCCTCGGAGTCGCCCCGGGGAGCAAGGTCGGTGTCTGCCTGGACCGCGACGCCTCGGTGGTCGTCGCGATGCTCGGCATCCTGAAAGCCGGGTGCGCCTACGTCCCGATGGACGTCCGCTACCCGGCGGACCGGCTGCGGTACGTCGTCGAGGACGCGCGACTGCCCCTCGTCGTCGCCGGCGCGGAGTCCTTCCCCGCCGTCGCGGACGTCCGGGTCGTGGGCCTCGACGAGCTGAGCGCCCTCGGCGTGCCCGGCGGGGGCGGCGACCGACGGCCGGGGACCCCCGCCGACGACGCCTACGTGATCTACACGTCCGGGTCCACCGGCCGCCCCAAGGGCGTGGTCGTCCCGCACCGCAACGTGACCGCCCTGCTGGCGGCGACCGGTCCGGACTTCGCGCTGCGCCCCGACGACGTCTGGACGCTGTTCCACTCCACCGCCTTCGACTTCTCGGTCTGGGAGACCTGGGGCTGCCTGCTCAGCGGCGGACGCCTCGTCGTCGTCCCGCACTGGACGGCGCGCGACCCCGAGGAGTTCCACCGGCTCCTGGTCGAGCAGCGGGTCACCGTCCTCAACCAGACCCCGTCGGCCTTCGCCCAACTCGTCCGCGCGGACCGGGCCGCGAAGGCCGAACTGTCGGTGCGCCTGCTGGTCTTCGGCGGCGAACCGCTCGACGTGGCGCTGCTCGCCCCCTGGTTCGCCGGGCACTCCCCGACCCGGTGCCGGGTGGTGAACATGTACGGCATCACCGAGACCACCGTGCACGTGACCGCCCAGACGATCACCCCGGCCGAGGTGGTCGCCGGCTCCCGCTCGGTCGGACGCGCCCTGCCCGGCTGGTCGGTCTCCGTCCGGGACGCGCGGGGACGCGTCCTGCCACCGGGGGCGGCGGGCGAGATCCACGTGGGCGGCGCCGGACTCGCGGCGGGCTACCTGGGCCGGCCGGAGCTCACGGCCCAGCGGTTCGTCACCGACGAGGCGACGGGCGAACGCCTCTACCGCAGCGGGGACCAGGGGCGGCTGCGCCCCGACGGCAGCCTCGACCACCTCGGACGGCTGGACCAGCAGGTCAAGATCCGCGGGCACCGGATCGAACCGGGCGAGATCCGGGCCGTGCTGGCCGCCGACCCGGCGGTGAGCGAGGCCGTCGTCGTCGCCACCGCGGCGGCTCCCGACGATCCGGCGAGCAGCCGGATCGACGCCTACGTCGTCCTGGCCGGAGAAGCGCAGGAGGCCGGGGACGCCGACACCGCACGGATCCTCGACAGCGCCCGCCGCATCCTGCCCGACTACATGGTCCCCGCCACGCTCACCCGGATCCCCGCCGTCCCGCTCACCACCAACGGCAAACCGGACCTCGACCGGCTCCCGCCACCGGCCGCCGCCGGTCGGGCCGACGCCACCGCGACTGGTACGGCCGCGACCGACGACCTCGCCGCGGAGGTCCTGGGCGTCTGGAGCCACCACCTGGGGGCCGAGGTGTCCATGGCCGACAACTTCTTCCTGCTGGGCGGCAATTCGCTGCTGGTGCTGCGGGTGCTCAGGTCCTTGCAGGAGCGGGGGCTGCCGAGGATCGCGCCCCGCGACTTCTACCGCAACTCGACCGCCGACACGTTCATCCGGCTCGTCGCCGCCCGGCGCGACGCGCCCGGCACCGACCGGCCCTGACCAAACGATCCTGGAAGAAGGTACTGCGAGCCATGGACACGAACGGGATCTCCGCGGTGGTATCCGGCGGCGCGAGCGGACTCGGCGCGGCCACCGTCCGCGAACTGGCCGCCCACGGCGTCAAGGTGGTGATCGCCGACCTCGGCGAGCAGCCGGGCAAGGCGCTGGCCGACGAGGTCGGCGGCCTCTTCGTCAGGACGGACGTGACCGACGAGGCGCAGGTGGAGGCCGCCGTCCAGGCCGCCGTCGACACCGGCCTCCCGCTGCGCGTCATCGTCAACAGCGCCGGTATCGCCTGGGCCTCCCGGACGGTCGGGCGGGACGGCGCCCCGCACGACCTCGGCCAGTTCGAGAACGTCGTCCGGGTCAACCTGGTCGGCACCTTCAACCTGCTGCGGATCGGCGCCGCGCGGATCGCCCGGACGGTGCCCGTCGACGCCGACGGCCTGCGCGGCGTGGTGGTCAACACGGCGTCCGTCGCGGCGCTGGAGGGCCAGACGGGCCAGGTCGCCTACGCCGCCTCCAAGGCGGGCATCGTCGGCCTGACCCTGCCCGCCGCCCGCGACCTGGCGGCGGTCGGCGTCCGGGTCAACACGATCTGCCCGGGCATCATCGACACGCCGATCTACGGCGAGGGCGAGGCCGCCGAGGCGTTCAAGGCCAAGCTGGTCGCGCCCGTCCCCTTCCCCAAGCGGGCCGGCCGGGCCGCGGAGTTCGCGCACCTGGTGCGCTTCCTGATCGAGAACGACTACGTGAACGGCGAGACGATCCGCTTCGACGGCGGGATCCGCTTCCAGCCGTGAACCCCGGCCCCGCCGCCCCGGCCCCGGTGCCGCCCGGGCCGGGGCGACGGCGCGTCAGGCGGCCGGGCCCCGGTGGGCGCCGCTGCGGATGGCGCGCAGGATCTCGTGGGCCCAGTCGGCGGGACGGCTGTGCCCGAGGAGGGCGGAGAGCCGGACCATCCGGGTGCGGCGCTCGGCGGGGGAGAGGTCGAGGGCGTGGGCGAGGACGGCGGTGAGGTCCTCGGGGGAGTGCGGATCGGTGAGCAGGGCGGCCTCGCCGAGTTCGGCCGCGGCGCCGGTGTGGCGGGACAGGACGAGGACCCCCGGGTCGGCCCGGTGCTCCGGGAACGCGGCGCGGGCGGCGACGAACTCCTTGGCGGTGAGGTTCATGCCGTCCTGGAGCGAGGTGATCCAGAGGACGTCCGCGGTGAGGTACTGGTCGACCACCTCGGCGGTGGAGAGGCGGTGCGGCCGGTAGTCGACCGGTTGCCAGGACCCGCTGCGCCAGCGGGAGTTGGTCTCGGCGACGCGTCGCTCCAGGCGCCGGCGGGTGCTCTCGTACGCGGTGATCCCGGGCTCGGGCGGCGGGCAGACCAGGCGGAAGACGAGCCGGCCGCGCAGATCGGGGCGGCGGGCGAGCAGGCGGTCGACGGCGTCGACCTTCTGGACCGGGGCCTTGGCGTAGTCGAGGCGTTCCACCGAGAGCACGACGCGCCGGGTGTCCGGGCGGCGGTGCGGGGCGCGCAGGCGGGCGAGCCGTTCGACGGCCGGCCGGTCGATGCCGAGCGGGTGGACGGTGGTGCGCGGCGGGCCGGGGAGGCCCGCGAGGGTCCGGCGGAAGCGGTCGGCGAAGGCCTCGGTGTGGAAGCCGGCCCAGTCGAGGCAGGCGAGCGAGGAGCGGAGTTCGGCGGCGACGGGGAGGCCGGCGAAGGTCTCCGGGTCCGGGAACGGGGTGTGGTGGAAGAGCCCGGTCCTCAGGTCGGGGCGGGCCCGGCGGAGCAGGCCCGGGACGAGCCAGAGGTTGTAGTCGTGCAGCCAGACGGTGGCGCCGGGGGCGGCCTGGGCGCTGATGTGCCGGGCGAAGCGGGCGTTGACGGTGCGGTAGTCGGCCCACGCGCCTTCGTCGAAGACGGCCCGGTCCGGTTCGGACATCAGGACCGGCCAGAGCGTCTCCTTGCAGGCGCGGTGGAAGTAGCCGCTCCAGGTGGCCGGGTCGACGGGTACGGCGGCCAGGGGCGGGGCGGAGGCGGGGTGCGGGAGCGGCGCCTGCCGGTCGCGCCCGGTGCGGGCGGCGACCCAGACGCCGGGCAGGTCGTCGGCGAAGGCGCTGCTCAGGGTGGGCAGGATGCCGTTGGGGCTGTCGGGCGGCTGCCAGCTCTCGCCGTTCCAGTGCAGCGGCGGGCGGTGGTAGGCGACGACGAGGGAGTGCCGGCCGACGGGCGGTTCGGTGGCGGCCTCGGCCCCGATGCCGTGGTCGGCCCCGCGGGAGGTCCAGCCGAGGGTGCGGAGCGCCGCGTGGATGCCGGCCGCGCCGGGCAGGCCCGGGCGCTGGACCAGCGGGTTCCCGATGAGGGCGGTGAGCAGGGCGGGTTCGGCCCCGTCGACGACCACCGCGTGGGTGCCGGCGCGGAACAGCGAGAGGTCGTTGAGGGAGTCGCCGGCGACCAGGATCTCGTCGGGCTGCCAGCCCAGCTTCGCGGCCAGGGCGCGCAGGGCGTCGCCCTTGGAGGCGTGGGGCGGCAGGACGTCGAAGTAGCGGTCCGCCGAGTACTCCCAGGTGCAGCCGAGTTCTTCGACGGCCGCGGTGAGCTCCCCGGTGAGCCCGTCCGGGGGGAGGTGGTAGGAGCACCGCCCGTCCTGGTGGACGCCGTGCTGGTAGGCGAGTGCGGGAAAGCGGAGCAGTGCGGCGCGGACCCGCTCGGGGCCCGGCCAGCCGGCCCGCAGCTGGTCCTGGACGGGGTCGACGGGGGTGAGGTCGGCGCCGTCCAGGACGGTGGCGCCGACGTCGGCGATGATCCACCGGGGGCGGGGGACGAGCGGGTCGCGGAGCACCTGGCGGATCGAGGCCAGGCCGCGTCCGGTGGCGAAGACCGTGACCACCTCGGGGTGGTGGGCCAGGGCGTCCCGTAATCGACGCCGGTCGTCCGGGGTGCCGCCGAGCAGGGTGCCGTCCAGATCGGTGACCAGAATCCTCGACATCCGACGGACGCTAACACGATCACGCCGGGTGGTGAAGTGTTCATCTCATGGTGCTACGAGCGGAGTTCGGGGGCCGCCCCGGTCGGGGCGGCGGTCGAGGAGCCGGTCGAGCTCCTCGGCGCGCAGGGCCGATCCCGAGCCGGGGCCGGTGGTTGCCGCGGCCCCGCAGAGCGACGCGGCGGCGAGGCAGTCGGGCAGGTCCCAACCGCCGAGGAGCCCGTGTACCAGGCCCGCGGTGAAGCAGTCGCCCGCCGCCGTCGGGTCGACGCCGGCGGCCCCGGCGGCGGTCCGGGCGGCCGGGATGTCGTGGCGCTCGCCGTCCCGGACGGCCGTGGCACCCTGCGCGCCCCGGGTGACCACCAGGGTGGGCACCACGCGGCCGAGGAGGTCGACCGCCTCGTCCAGGCCGTCGGCACCGGTGAGGCGCAGCGCCTCACCGTCGTTCGGGGTGAGGACGTCGACCAGGGCGAGGACGGCGCGGACGGCCGGGTCGTCGAGGCTCGCGGGCGTGTCGTGGCAGTCCATGACCACCAGGGCGCCCAGCTCCCGCGCGGCCCGGCACGCCGCCAGCGTGCCCTCGTCCCAGCGCAGTTGGGGCAGCAGCAGGACCCGGGGGCGGAACCGCCGCAGCAGCGGGGCGAGCGGCTCGGGGTCGACCCGGTCCTGGAAGCTGACCATCGCCCGGTCGCCCTCGGTGGCCAGGGCGACGGTCAGACTGCGCACCGGGAACGGGTGCCGCCGGAACGCGGCCCCGTCCAGGCCCTCCTGCCGGGCGCAGGCCAGGACGTGGGCGCTGAACGGGTCCGTGCCGAAGTCCGCGCTCCACACCACCCGTCGGCCGAGCCGGTGCAGTGCCATCGCCGGGGTGTAGGCGCCGCCCGGCACCAGGCCGAAGCCGTCCGCGAACACCTCGGTACCCGGCCGCACCGGCCGGTCCAGGCCGTGGAACACCAGATCGGTGAAGTACGGCCCCGCCACCAGGACTTCGTACGGAGGTGAGGACCCGTTCGTCTCCATCCGGCGAGCATACGGCGCGGGGCGCGCACCGGCGGGGGGATCGGCCGATCCCCCCACCGGTGTCGCCGCCGCGACCGGCGCCGCTGTCGGTCAGCTCAGGGTGCGGACGGCGGCGGCGTCGTAGGGGCGGAGCTCGGAGAAGCGTCCGCCGAGGACCTTGGCGGCCCACTGCGGGTCCTGGAGCAGGGCGCGGCCGATCGCGACGAGGTCGAACTCGTCGCGCTCCAGGCGGTCGAGGAGGTTGTCGATGCCCTGGGTGTCGGAGCCCTCGCCGGCGAAGGCGGCGATGACGTCGCCGGCCAGGCCGACGGAGCCCACGGTGATGGTGGGGCGGCCGGTGAGCTTCTTGGTCCAGCCGGCCAGGTTGAGGTCGGAGCCGTCGAACTCGGGGACCCAGTAGCGGCGGGTCGAGGCGTGGAAGGCGTCCACGCCGGCCTCGGCGAGCGGGGCGAGGATCGACTCCAGCTCCTGCGGGGTCTCGGCGAGCCGGGCGTCGTAGTTCTCCGACTTCCACTGCGAGTAGCGGAAGATCACCGGGAACTCGGGGGAGACGGCGGCGCGCACGGCCGCGACGAGTTCGGCGGTGAACTTCGTCCGGGCGACCGGGTCGCCGCCGTAGCCGTCGGTGCGGCGGTTGGTGCCGGCCCACAGGAACTGGTCGAGCAGGTAGCCGTGGGCGCCGTGCAGCTCGACGCCGTCGAAGCCGATCCGCTCGGCGGCCGCGGCGGCCTCGGCGAAGGCGGCTATGACGGCGTCCAGGTCGGTCCGGGTCATCGCCCGGCCGGTGCCCTCGGTGCCGTCGAGCCGGATGCCGGAGGGGCCGACGGCCGGGGCGTCGGCGACCGGCGGCTCGCCCTGCTTGCGCACCATGCCGATGTGCCAGAGCTGCGGCACGATGGTGCCGCCCGCCGCGTGCACCTCGGCGGCGACGCGGGCCCACCCGGCGAGCTGCTCCTCGCCGTGGAAGCGCGGGATGCTGTCGCTCTGCCCGGCGGACTCGTGGTTGACGTAGGTGCCCTCGGTGACGATCAGGCCGACGCCCGCGGCGGCGCGGCGGGCGTAGTAGGCGCTCACGTTCTCGCCGGGGACGCCGCCCGGGGAGAACTGGCGCGTCATCGGCGCCATGGCGATGCGGTTGGGCACGGTCAGCCCGTTGATCGTGACGGGCCGGGAGAGGATCTCGGCCGCGCGGGAGGAGGAAGGCTCGGTGACGGTCATGGGGTTTCCTCGCGGGTAGCGGTGGGGTGCGCCGGGTCAGCGGTGATCGCCGGTGCCAACCACCGCGGCGGCCCCCGCATTTCGCCCTCCGTCCGGATCCCGGCGTGATCCACGCCACTCCGAGCGACCCCACGCGACCCCACGCCGCTCCGTGCGACTCCACGCCGTCGCGCGCCGTTCCCGGGCCGCTCCGCGCGGACGGTCAGACGGGCGGCTGGGGGTGGCCGGTGAGGAACTCCGCCAGGGTGCGGACGCCGAAGCCGGTGGCGCCGGCGACCCATTCCGCGTCGGTCCCGTCGGCGAGGGCGGTGCCCTGGATGTCGAGGTGGGCCCAGGGGATGCCGGGCGGGACGAACTCGCGCAGGAAGTGGCCGGCGAGCAGCGCGGTGCCGTGCCGGGTGCCGAGGGTGTAGTTGACCAGGTCGGCGATCCGGGAGCGGAGCTGGGGCCGGTACGCGTCGGGCAGCGGCAGCGGCCAGAGCGGCTCCCCGGCCCGGGTGCCGGCCGCGCGCAGGCGCTCCACCAGGGTGTCGTCGGTGCCCATCAGCGCGGCGACCCGGCGGCCCAGGGCGATCGCGGCGGCGTCGGTGAGGGTGGCGATGTCGATGATCGCCTGCGGCCCGGTCTCGCCGGCCAGGACCAGGGCGTCGGCCATGATCAGCCGTCCCTCGGCGTCCGCGTGGCAGATCTCGACGGTGGTGCCGTTGCGCATGACCAGGACGTCGCCGACCCGGATCGGGTCGGCGTTGGGCATGTTCTCGGTGAGCGGCAGCCAGGCGTCCACCGCGACGGGGCAGTCCAGCGCGTCGAGGACGGACATCGCCCCGAGGACGGCGGCCGCCCCGGCCATGTCGGCCTTCATCCCGGCCAGTTGCGCGTTGGGCTTGAGGGACAGGCCGCCGGCGTCGAAGGTGACGCCCTTGCCGACCAGCGCGATCCGTGCGGCCCCTGCCGTACCGTCGGCCCGGCCGTCCGGCCGGTAGCCCAGCTTGACCAGCCTGGGCGGCTCCAGGGAGCCCCGGCTGACCCCGAGCAGTCCGCCCAGCCGCTCGTCGGCGATCCGGCGGCCGTCCCAGACCTCGCACTCCAGACCGGTCGCCGCGGCGAGCTCGACCGCGCGGTCGGCGAACACGGTCGGGGTGAGGGCCTCGCCCGGTTCGTTGACCAGGTCCCGGGCCAGGAGCACGGCCTCGGCCAGCCTGCTGCCCTCGAACAGGCCGCGGGCGGCGTCCGGTGTCCCGGGGGTGAGCACCTCGACGAGCTGGTCGGTCGGCGCGGCCGCGCCGCTCCGGTACCGGGTGAACCGGTACCCGCCGAGCAGGTACCCCTCGACCAGCGGCCGGAGGTCCGGGCCCGGCGGGTGGACGGCCAGCCGCCGGTAGGCGCCGACGGCCCGGGCCAGTCCGGCCGCCGCGGCCCGGATCGCGTCCCGGTCGGTCCGGTCCCGCGGCCCGACCCCGAGCAGCACGGTCACCGGGGTGCCGGGCAGTTGCAGCACCTCGCCCACCTCGCCGCTGAACCCGGTGCCGGTGAGGAACGCGGCGGGCAGGTCGGCGGGCAGTTCGCCGACCCGCACCGGCCGCACGACGGCCTCCGCCCCCGGGCCGGGCTCGGGGCGCAGCACCCAGGTGACGCTCACGCCCGCTCCCGTCGGGCGGCGCGCCGGGCCGCGCCCCAGGCCTCCAGGTCGGCGAGGTAGGCACTGGCCAGTTCGGCCATGCCGTCGGCCGCGCCGACGGCCGCCCAGCCGCGTGCCGCGGAGATCGCGTACGGGTCCACCCTGAGGGCCTGGAGGTAGCAGTCCTCGGCCAGGACCGGCCGGCCGGCCCGCCGGAAGCACTCGGCCGCGGCCGCGTAGCCGAACGCGGTGGAGACCGGGCCGAGCCGGGCGGTCCGCAGGAAGCTGTCGGCCGCCTCCCGGGGGCGGTCGCGCCGCAGCAGGCCCTCCGCCACCTCGATGTGGGTCTTGGGCTCGTACGGGTCCAGGGCCAGCGCCTCCGCGACCAGGAGGTCACCGCGGTCGTCCTCGCCGAACGCGTAGCACTCCTTGGAGCGGCTCTCCACGCAGGCCCGCAGGTTCTCCCGCTTGAGGAACTCCTGGTACGGCCCTTCGGCGGGCACCGCCCGGGCCAGCTCCTCGGCGCGGTCCATGTCGCGGGCCAGCCAGGCGCGGTCCTCGGCCATGAACGGGACGAAGCTGACGCTGCGGTAGAACCGGCTCTCCATCATCGTCTTCTCGAACGCCGACCGGTCCGGGTCCGCCAGCAGCTCCTCCAGGGCGCGGGCGCCGATCTCCCGCCAGCGCGCCGCCTCCTCCTGCGAACGCGTCTCGCGGGCGTGGAACACCACCGCCACCACGGCGATGACGAACCGTAGGTGGGTCGGGCACTCGGGGTGTCCGGCGATGGCGAAGGAGGTCTCCGGTGCGGCCACTGTTCCGCCGACCGAGGCGACGTACCGCACCAGGTCGCGCCAGTGGTGCAGGCGCAGTTCGGCCGGGGTCCGGAGCCGGTCGACCGGTACGGGCGGGACCAGCTCCAGGACGAGCTTGGTGAACCCGAGCCGGTACAGCACCATGGCGACCTGCCGGCGCCGCTCGGGGTCGCAGCGGTCGAAGTCCTCCAGCCATTCGCACAGCCGGTTCCAGCGCGGTGTGCGCAGGTGCTCGGGCAGATCGGCCGGGTGGTCGACCGCGAACTCGGTCAGCCCGGACTCGCGGATCAGGTTGCCCCGGAAGGCCGGCGGCATGAGGCGCTGCCAGTTGACCTCGGCCCGTTCGCCGCCGCGCTCGGCGAACTCGTAGGCGAGGCTGGGAAGTCGGGCGTACAGGCCGGGGGATTCGGACTCGCCCAGGTTGAAGTACGAGGCGTACATCCGGTAGTGCCAGTTGTTGGCGTACGGCCGCTCCCGGTCCCGGGTGGCGGCGCGCCCGGTCAGCTCCTCCAGCGGCCGGTCGCCGTCCTCGCGGCAGGCCTCCAGCAGCGCGTCCCGGCTGGCGGCGGCGCGCGGTGCGGCGCGGAAGGCCCGTTCGTTGAGCACCCGCGCGAACTCGGTGTCCCCGAGTTCGCGCGCGCAGTGGGCGGCTCGCAGCAGCGCGAAGCCGGTGCCGAACGGGCCGAGCCGGGCGGCGTGCAGGTAGCCGGCCAGCGCCTGTTCGTGCGCGCCAGCGCGCTCGTGGGCCTGCGCCGCCTGCATCCGGATCTTGACGTCCCACGGATCGAGGGCCAGGCCCTCCTCGACGGCGGTGCGTTCGGTCTCGGTGTCGCCCATCCGCACCGCGATCTCCAGGTGCCGGTCGAGCAGCCGCCGACGGGTCTCCAGCAGGACCAGTGCGTCGTCCCGGTCGGGTGCGGTCAGCTCGGCGACGCCCGCCCGGACGTCGGCCAGCAGCGCCCGGGCGCCGCCGAAGTCCCGCTGCCGCTCGGCGTACATCACCTCGCGCAGCGCCAGCCGGGCGGTCAGGACGGCGTGGGTGAAGGGGGTGAGCTCGCCCGCGACCTCCTTCAGGAGCTCCCGGGCACGGTCGAGGAGGAGCGGCGCGGCGGAGTCGTCCCCGGCGTGCCGGGCGAGCAGGTAGCCCCAGGCGGCCACCGCCTGGACGTGGGCGACCGTGGGCGCGGGGTTCTCGGCCAGCACCCGGTAGGCCGCGGTGGTCCGCTCGGAGAGGCCTTCGGAGCCGAACAGGGCGGCCGCGCGGGCGGCCTGGACGCCCGCCGTCACCTGGTCGCGGCAGGCCGCCGGGTCGAGGTCCTCCGGGACGACCTCCAGGACCGCGGCGGGGAGGCAGACCGCGACCAGCCAGTGCGCGAGCCCGGACCGGTCCACCTGGTCCAGTTCGGCGTGCCGCCGGTAGGCCTCGGTCATCCGCCGCCAGGCGGGGGAGGCCAGCTCGTCGGGCAGGTCGGTCGGGAGCACCGCCCGGTAGGCGGTCAGCCGGGACTCCTGCACCAGCAGCCGGCGGTAGCTCGCGGGCATCGTCATGCCGAACCGCAGCGCGCCCGGAGCGGGATTCTCGAAACGCCGGGCGGCCAGGACCGCCGACCGTGCCTGGACGGCGGTGGCCGGTGATTCGGCACCGTCGAAGTACGGGCGGTGCACCTCGAAGGTGAGCCAACTCGGTGCGTTGACCCCGACGATTCCGTGACTGAATTCCCAACGGTTCACGCGGTCATTCCTCTGCTTTTCTGGAGTCGGCCACCGGGCGATCGGCGACATGCCCCGCGACGGAATATCCGGACGGACCGGAATTCCCTCGCGGGGCATGCGTGGAGCGCCGGGATCAGACGCCGGCGTCGTCGATCAGACAGGTCCAGCAGTCCGCCGCACCAGTGCTGATCTCGACCTCGTCCTCCAGGGACTCCCAGGTCTCGTAAGCCATTTCGCCACCCCTCTCTTCTCACGGGCCGGACCGGATATCCGGTCCGGCGAAGCGGTTGGGCGATATTCTTCGGGAACCGGAACGGCGTCGTCAAGGCTTCTGCGCGGCAAGCTCCGAGAGGATCTCGGCCACTTCTCCGTCGGTCGTCCAGAAATGCGGGGAAACCCGGACCCAGCCGTCCGGAACGGAAACGTGTATTCCGGCCGACGCCAATTTCCGGACGATCTCCACCCCTTCCGTCCGGTGGCCGGTGAAACTCACGACGCCCGAGTGCCCGGTGCCGTCCGGGGGGAGCGCCAGGTCGTAGCCGAGCTCGCCGATCCCGGCGCGCAGCCGGTCGGCCAGGGTGCGCACCCGCCCGGTGACCGCGGTGATGCCGGTCTCCTCCAGCTCGGCCAGCGCGGCGGCGAGCCCGGCCATGCCGACCAGGTCGTACATCCCGCCCTCGACCCTGGCCGCCCCGGCCCGTTCGGGCAGGTCGTAGCGCAGGTGCCCCGGCCCCTTGGACACCTCCGCGGCGCCCTGGTGGCCGAACCAGCCGGTGGGGGTGGTGCGCAGCAGCTCCAGCCGGTCGGCCCGGCAGTAGAACACCCCGGTGCCCGGCGGTCCGCACAGCCACTTGTGCGCGCCCGCGGCCAGGAAGTCCACCGGGGTGTCGGCCACCGACAGCGGCAGCGCGCCGAAGCTCTGCACGGCGTCCACGCAGACCAGCGCCCCGACCTCGGCGGCCAACGCGCAGATCCGGTCGAGGTCGCAGCGGAAGCCGGTCGCGAAGTTGACGTGGCTCACCGCCACGAGGCGGGTGGCCGGCCCGACCGCCGCCGCCACGTCCTCGATCCGGTGACCGCCGTCCCGCATCGGCACCCAGACCGGCTCGACCCCGAAGCGGCGCAGCCGCAGCCAGGGCCGGACGTTGGCCGGGAAGTCCCGGTCGAACAGCACGACCTGGTCGCCCGGGCGCCAGTCCAGTCCGTCGGCCACCAGGTGGATGCCGGTCGAGGTGTTGGGGACGAAGGCGACCTCGTCGGGCGTGCAGCCGAGCAGCCGGGCGACGGACCGCCGGGCGGCGTTCCGCGCGCCGAACAGGGGCCCGACCCTGGCGCTGCCGTACGGGAGCACCTCGTCCACGGCGCTGCGCATCGCGGCGACGGCGGCCGGTCGGAGCCGGCCGAGTCCGGCGTAGTCCAGGTAGATCTCACCGTTCGCGGTGCCGGCCGGCGGGCGGGGCCCGCTCACGAGAGCGCCCCGGCCGAGCGGACGGCCCGCGTCGCGGTGACCGCCATCCAGCCGGCCACCAGCAGCGGCACGCCGTGCAGCAGCAGCACCCACTGCGCCACCCAGGCCGGCTGCAGCACCAGGCTCGTGACGAGCAGACCGGACATGAAGCCCGCGTTGACCGTGATCTGGGACAGCCCGAACGCCCGCCCCCTGCGCCCGTCGGGCAGCTGCTGGAGGGACTGCTTGTAGGTGATCTCGCTCAGCGCGTCGCCCAGACCGGCCCCGGCCGCCGCCAGCAGCCGCGGCCACCAGCCGTCGAGCCAGAACACACCGATGAAGCCCAGCGACATCACCATCGTGGCCACGCAGTACACCGGGGCCGGTGCGCGGTCGACGATGCGCTTGGCCAGGGGCCGCAGCACGAAGCTGGCCAGCAGCAGCCCGGCCGCCCAACTGCCCCACACCGCGCCGGAGACCACGGCCGGTTCGTCCGGGCGCAGTTCGCTGCCCAGCAGCGGCAGTCCGACGTGCTGGGAGGCGCTGCCGAAGGCGTCCAGTCCGCGCAGTGCGACCAGGCCGGCCAGGCCCGCGGCCACCAGCAACGGCCAGGCGCCGGCGCGCTCCCGGGCTCCGGCGGCCGGGCCGTCCGGCTCCCTCATCCGCAGGCGCAGCGCGAGCAGCACCGCGGCCGAGAGCGCGTAGCTGGCCGCGTCCAGCCCGAACACCCAGCGGTACCCGGCCAGGGGGACCAGGACGGTGGCGAGGCCCATGCCGACCATGAAGGCCACCCCTTTGAGCCCGGCGAGCGCGCTGTTCACCGACGGGGTGCGCGGCCCGGCCAGCACGGGCGTGGCGGCGGACAGCGTGGCCTCGAAGACCGACCGCCCGCTGCCGATCACCATGACCGCCGGGTACAGCCACCAGTTCTGCGCCCCCGCCGGCAGCACCGCCAGCAGCGCCAGCATGAGCGACCGGGCGAGGTCGGCGCCGATCATCACCCGGCGGCGGTCCCAGCGGTCCCCGTAGCGGTGCCCGAGCCGCCCGCCCGCGATCGCGCCCGCGTACAGCGCCACGCTGACCAGCCCGGTGTCCAGGGCCGAGTGGTCGAGCTCCCAGACGAAGACGGACAGACAGATGAAGTCGAGCGCGTAGCCGACGTCCGAGATCGTCTTGGCGGTCAGGAGGACCGCCAACTGACGGCGACTCGCCGCGGCCGTCCGCCGTGCCGTTCCGGTGCCGGCCGCCACGGCGCCCATGAGGTCTCAACTCCCCGGTTGTGTGAGGGCTGTCATGATTCCCTCACCAACCCCCCACTTTCAAGAGGTAGTTCGATGAGAACTCCGCACCGTGTGGTGGGCCTCCCGGTGGACCTCTCCGGCCGCGCCCCGGTGGTGGTCGGGGTGATTGTCGGGACGGTGCAGGACCGTGCGCGGACCCGCTTCCCGGGAGACGATGCCTCCATGGACGCCGAGACGCTCGTACGGACCCGTCGCTCCCTGCACGCGGTGGCCGAGCTGGTGCTGGCCGGGCCGCAGTACCGGGCGAGCGGGACGATCCGGCTGCGGGCCCGCCCGGGCGGGTTCGGAACGGTGGCCGAGCCGGGGCTGCGGGTGGTGGGCGCGGAGCTGGTGGGCCGCGGGCGGGCGGTGTCGCTCGAACGGACCAGCTGCGTCGCGCTCGGCGCGGCCCTCGGGCTCGGCGTCGGCGCCCCCGAGGGGGTGTACCGGGACGGTCCGGGCGTCGCCGCCGACCGGCCGATCGAGGTGGATCCGGCTGCGGCCCGGTGGCTCGCGCACTGCTTCGCGCTCGGCGAGGCGGCGCTGAGGGAACTGTTCCCCACGGAGGAGCCGGTCATCTGGCCCGAGCACTTCGACCTGGGGATCACCGTCGACGCGGTGAACTACGGCCTCTCGCCCGGGGACGCGTTCCTCGCTGAGCCGTACGCCTACGTCGGCCCGCACGAGCGGCAGCAGGGGGAGTTCTGGAACGCGCCGTTCGGCGCCGCCCGGACGGTCCACGGGCTCGGTGGCGCCGGCGGGCTGCTGGACTTCCTGGAGCGGGGCCGACGGCTGACGGGCGACGCCTGACGGTTGTGGACGTCAGGCGTCGCCGGGGGATCGGTCAGCTGTGCTTCCAGGTCACCGAGAACGCGGTGCCGTCGGTGATTCCGGAGGTGGTCGCCTTGGTGACGCCGTCCTTCGTGGCCATGTCGATGACCGACGGGTTCGAGGCGCCGAGGCTCTTCCCGTTCACCTTGGCGTTGGTGAACCCGACGGTGCCGAAGTCGGCGAGCGGAAGGACGCCGGTGCTGCTGGACGGTGCCTCGGCGATCACCTCGGCGGAGGCCAGGGTCGCGCTCTTCAACGACTTGGCGATGCTGCGGCTCCAGTTCCTCGTCACATTGCGGAGGGTGAGGTTGAAGACACCGTTGCCGGTCGTGGTGACGCTCGCGGTGAAGTGGTCGCCGGGGTGCACGGCGTTGTTGAAATAGGCCGGGTAGGCCGGGTACATCTCGTACCAGGACCCGTAGACCGGTGTGCCACCCGAGCAGTCCGCCTCGGTGCCGATCTGTTCGACCGTCCTGCTGCCGTCTCCGTCGAGACCGATCCAGAAGGCGGACCAGGTGTCGGTCTTGGTGCAGGTGACGGTCGGCTGGACCCACTCGGCGCTGACGCTGGTGAACTTGCCGCCGGTGGCCGCGTAGCCGGACCAGTTACTGCTGGTGCCGTACATCAGTGAGCTGTCGTGGTGGTGCTCGGCGATCGGGGCCAGGAAGGTGCCCTGGGCGGGGAGGGCGGGCGAAGCGCCGGCGAGCAGCGCCAGCAGGGAGGTGGCGGCGACGAAGGTGCGCCGAAGGGCTTTGGACATGGCTGGTCCCTGGGGTGTCTGAGGGGAGTTGACCAAGCGTCGACAAAGCTAGCGGCCGAGGCCCTGGGCTACGGGCCACGAAGCGGCGGCGGTCCCCGGATTCCCCTGGTCGGCCCAGCCCGGCCCAGCCCGGGCGGTCGGCCGGGCCTGACGAGCCGAGTTTGTCCCGGGGGCCGGACGGGGGTACTGTCTTCCAGTCGCTCGGCAGGGAGCACCGGACACGCATCGGCGCGGACGGTCCCGGGGCGGCCAATCCCTTGAAACACCGCGTCAGGTCTGCGCCTGCCGTTTCGCTTTTCGCGTCTCGGCTCGGTGCTTATGTGGCATGTGCGTTTTATCGGATTGCGGCTGGATTCGCTTTTCGGAGCGAGGGTCGGCTAGAGTTTGAAACGTCGGACGGGGCGTCAAGCCGCAGAAGACACCAGCGAGTTGGATGACGAAGCCCCGGAAAACGGAGCGGAAAACATCTGGTAAGCTGGAAACACGAAAGAACGAAGCGCCCGGAGGGCCCGCTGGAAGGCGGTCCGAAGGAAGCGTCCGTTCCTTGAGAACTCAACAGCGTGCCAAAAGTCAACGCCAGATATGTTGACATCCCCGGCCTCGATCGTCTGATCGGGGTTGGAGATTCCTTTTGAAACAAACACTAGCGAGGACGCAGTGCGCGGGGCCGCCCTATTCCGGTGGTTGCCGTGCCGCTCAACGCGGGTGTGGACCGGCCCTGCTTGATTGTGGGGCCGAGTATACATTCACGGAGAGTTTGATCCTGGCTCAGGACGAACGCTGGCGGCGTGCTTAACACATGCAAGTCGAACGGTGAAGCCCTTCGGGGTGGATCAGT